>JBIOXX010000303.1:0-7994 GCA_044869875.1 bacterium
AGGTGACCTTCCATTGCGTCCATGTCAACAACACCGCGCCCTGCGAAGACGGGAATTTCTGCACCGAGGACGACGCTTGTTCCGGCGGCGCTTGCAGCCCCGGCTCGCCCGTCGATTGCAGCGACAGCATCGAATGCACCCTCGATTCCTGCGACCCGGCGAACGGCAATTGTAGCTCCGACCCCGGATCCTGCGAGTGCACGATCGACGGCGATTGTGACGACGGCAACGCTTGCACCGATGAATTCTGCAACGATCAGAACACCTGCGAACGCAGCGACAACAGCGACTCCTGCGACGACGGCCTCTACTGCAACGGCCCCGACACCTGCGGAGCCGGCTCTTGCAGCGTCCATGACGGCGATCCATGCAGCGAAGGCGGCGAATGCGCTGACGCTTGCAATGAAAACGCCGATAGCTGCAACGATCCGGGGGGAACCGTTTGTAGCGATGACGGCAACGTCTGTACCGACAACCTTTGCAACGGGCTTGGCGAATGTGTCGCCGTGAACAACAACGCCGATTGCGAAGACGGCGACGAATGTACCTTGAACGACGTCTGTTCGGGTGGCGGTTGCACGCCCGGTTCGCCCAAGGACTGCAGCGACGGCATCGATTGCACCGTCGATTCCTGCAATCCCAACAACGGCAATTGCAGCTCCGATGCTCATTCCTGCGAATGCGAGCTCGACTCCGATTGCAACGACGGCAATTCCTGCACCGACGAATTCTGCAACGACCAGAATGAATGCGAGAGAAGCGACAACAGCAACCCTTGCGACGACGGGCTCTTCTGCAATGGCCCCGACGGCTGCGGCGAGGGCTCCTGCAGCGTCCATGACGGCGATCCTTGCAGCGCCGGCGGCGAATGCGCCAACGCCTGCGACGAGGAAGCCAACAATTGCAACGATCCGGCCGGGAACGCCTGCGCCGACGACGGCAATCCCTGCACCGACAACGCCTGCGACGGACAAGGCCAGTGCCTAGCCACCAACAACACCGCCGCTTGCGACGACAACGACGCTTGCACCTTGAACGACATCTGCTCGGGCGGCGAATGCCAACCCGGCTCGGCCAAGGACTGCGGCGACGGCATCTCCTGCACCGTCGACTCCTGCGACGGCCAGACCGGCGAATGTTCCAGCGATGCATCGAGCTGCGAATGCGAAGTCGACGGCGATTGCGACGACGGCAACTCCTGCACCGATGAGTTCTGCAACGACAGCAACGAGTGCGCGCGCAGCGACAACAGCGCTTCTTGCGAGGACGGTCTCTTCTGTAACGGCCCCGACACCTGCGGAGCCGGCTCCTGCAGCGTCCATCTGGGCGACCCCTGCGCGGCCAGCGAAAACGAATGCGCCGACGCCTGCGACGAAGAAGCCAACAATTGCAACGATCCGGCCGGAGTCACCTGCGCCGACGACGGCAACGTCTGCACCGACAACGCCTGCAACGGCCAGGGCCAATGCGTCGCCTCGAACAACACCGCCGATTGCGACGACGACAACGATTGCACCTTGAGCGACATCTGCTCCGGCGGGTCCTGCGCCCCCGGCTCACCCAAGGATTGCAGTGACGGCATCGATTGCACCGTCGATTCCTGCAACCCCCACAACGGCAACTGCAGCTCTGATGCCGGTTCCTGCGAGTGCGAAACCGATGAAGATTGCGATGACGAGAACGCCTGCACCGACGAGTTCTGCAACGACGGCAACGAGTGCGCGCGCAGCGACAACAGCGATCCCTGCGACGACGGGCTCTTCTGCAACGGCTCCGACACCTGCAGCGAAGGGTCCTGCGGCGCCCATGAGGGAGACCCCTGCGCCGCCGGCGGCGTCTGCGCCGATCGATGCGATGAGGAGCTCGACGGCTGCAACGATCCCGCCGGGACCGCCTGCACCGACGACGGCAACGTCTGCACCGACAATGCCTGCGACGGAAACGGCGAATGCGTCGCCGCCAACAACACCGCCGACTGCGATGACGGCAACGAATGCACCTTGAACGACTTCTGCTCCGAGGGAAGCTGCGATCCCGGATCGGCGAAGGACTGCAGCGACGGCCGCGAATGCTCGGTCGATAGTTGCGTCCCCGAGAACGGCCAGTGCCTCCACAATCTCGGACTCTGCGCCTGCAGCGCCGACGTCGACTGCGACGACGACAACTCCTGCACCCTGGATAGCTGCTCCGTATCGACCGGAACCTGCAGCAACGCGGCCCAGCCCGGCCTCGAATGCGACGACGGCAGCCTCTGCACGACCGACGACCTATGCAATTCCGACGGCATTTGCATCGGCCCGGACTTGAACTGCGACGACGGCGACGAATGCACCGACGACTCCTGCAATCCCGATTTCGGTTGCGTCAATGAGGAAATTCCGGAGTGCGGGAATCCCGAGCCGTCGCCCGAACCGACGCCGACTCCCACTCCGGTTGGGACTCCGCGCAATCCACCACCGGTGGACTCCCCGGTCGGCGGCGAAGGCCCCGTCGGAGCCGCCGGCTTCTGCATCGAAGGCTCAGGTAATACGACCGGCCTCGGTTCGACCAACTGTTCGAGCTGGGGTTGTTCCTTGAGCCGGCGGCCCGGCAGCGGGACCGCCTTGGATACGGCGCTCCTTGGGGCCGGAATCCTCGGACTCCTAGCCCTTGGCCGGAGACTTAAGTTTTTGGATCAGCGGCGCTAGGGCCTGGGGCTGAAAGACCGGGCTCGAGCAGAGCTTGGCGCTGCAAACGAAGGCCGCGCTCCGCGGAAGCTCCGGGTAGCTCACGTCGGGATTGGGCAAGCGCCCTTCGCTTCGATCCCACCATTCGACCCGCAAATAAGCCTCGGGATAGCTCGAAGCCGCCGCAAAAAGCGCGATGGCCTGAGGATCGTCTTTAGCCCCAACCACCGTCAAGTGAAGCGGCGGCCGGGCCAGCTCCTCGGCAGCCAGCAGAATACCGGGCTCGGTCAAGCGCGAAGCAGCCACCGCCGGCTGGGCCAGCCAGGCCATGGCCCAGCGCGCGCCTTCGGAGTACCGGGGATTTCCAACGTAATGACCCAAGAGATTGAGAAAGCGGGCGGTCGCGATGTTTTCTTCCAAGGTCGGTGCCGGCTTCAGGATTCCGTCGCCGCGGGCGGTGAAATAGCCGCCCTCCTTCGCTGAAAAATTCCGCAGGATGAAATCGGCCGAGCCACCGGCGACTTCGAGCCAGCGGCGCTCGGCAGTGGCGGCGTAAAGCTTGAGGGCGGCCGTTCCCATGGCCAGGGTGTCGCCTAGGAAGGGGCCGCCCTCGTCCTCGGCATCGTGACGAAAACCGCCGTCGGCCGAACCCTTCAAGCGCAAAGCCCATATCATGCCGGCGTAAGGCCCGGAGGCAAGCCGGCGATGGTTCAGGACCCATTCGGCCGCGGTTCGCGCCTCTTTCAAAGCCTCGACCTCGCCGGTGGCGAGGTAGTATTCGACCAGGGCCTCGATGGCCCAGCCGTTCTCGCGGGCGTAGAGATGGCGGTCGATGCGGGGCATGCCGGCTCGCCGCCGCTCGGCGTCGCCGAGAGAGAAGTATTCCGAAGCATGCTGGCCCGGCACCAAGTCGGCATCCTGGCTGACGTAGAAAGCGCCTTCCGGGGAAAGGAGGAAGTTTTTCAAATAGGATCGAATCGCCGCCGCCGCTTTTCGGTATTCCGGATCTTTCCAGCGGGCATAGGCTCGAGAATAGGCCTTCAGATTGTCGCGCTGAAAGGAGAGGATTTTCTCGAAGTGGGGGTTGTTCCAATTGCCGCCGTGGGAATATTGATAAACGCCACCCCAAGCCGGATCGACCAAGGCGGCCGCGGCTTTCAAGGTCCTTCGGGCCCGTCGTTCCTCTTCTTCATCGCCGACGGCGGCCAAATGAAGGGAATACTCCAAGCTGTCGGCATCGAGGAATTTCTGGCTTAGCTTCAGTCCACCTTCCGTCGGATCATAGGCCTCGCGATGGCGCCGCCGAAGCTCGGCGGCTAAATCCTCGCCGAGCGTCGCCGTGGCCGCGGCGGCCGGATCGATTTCAGCGCCGACATCGGCAATCGGCCGGGGATCCGCGGCCAAACGTCGCAACAGCTCGGCGAGCTCACCGGCATCGATGTAACCGGATCGTTTGGCAAGCTCCCGGCCACGAGCGTCGAAAAAAACGGTCGCCGGCCAGCCGTAGTCCCGGTAACGGTTGGCGAGATCGGGTCGAGCATCTTGGTCGACCCTTACCGGAACGTAGTTTTGCTCGATTAACCGGACGACCTCGGCTTGAGAGTAGGTTTTCTCGTCCATCACGTGGCACCAATGGCACCAGACCGCCTCGAGGTCCAAGATCACGAGGCGATTTTCGCGGCCGGCCCGCTCGAAGACTTTTCCCGACCAATCTTGCCAGGAGATTCCGGAGCCGGCGGCTTGAGCCAGGTTGGAGCTAAGAAAAAGGGCGAGGAGAAGAAAAGTCCGGCGCATCTTGGTACCTCCAGGATGCCCAAAATACGCTGGAATCCCATCGGTGGATGCGGGCTTAGAGCGGATAAAGCGAGGCTTGATACATCACCGGGCCGGTCGGCGCGCCGGTCGGCGAGCCGCCCTTGGGCTCGAGGCTGACCGCGAGGCCGCTGGCTTGGGCCAATAATTTCACCTGCCCTTCCTTTAACGGCATCATCATCGTCCCGCTCATCGGCAGCAAACCCAAGGAAACCGGGGCTTGGCCGCCGGCAGGGAGCATCCAAAGCTCGCAATCGCGATCTGCAGGCATATGGGGAATGTCCATCGCCTTGACTTTGAGCATCTTCTTGTCGGGCATGACGCTGACCATCCAAGCGGTCTTGGCCGATTGGGGATCGGAGATCATCGCGACTTGGGCCGGCATGGTGGGTCGAACACCGGGGCCGAAATTGACGTAGGTCAGGAGCAGGACCGCCAAGGCCCCGCCGAGGAAGGCCAGATTGCGCCAAAAACTGAGGCTCTCCCAAAGCGAGACGGTCTTTTCCTCGCCCTTCACCAGCCGCTTCTTCGGCAAATTCTCATAGATTCGGATCCAGAGCTCGGCCGGAGGATCCACCGGTTTCAACGATTCGACCACCGAGTTGAAGCGCCGCTCCCAGGACCGCAGCGAGCCGCGCAAAGCGGCGTCGACCTTTAGCCGTCGCTCAAAGCCGCGGCCCGAGCGCGGAGTAAGCAGGCCCAGGGCGTACTCGCCGGCGAGGATTTCGCGGATTTCAGGGCTGTCCAGCTTCATCGCTCCAAACACCTCCGAAGTTGATCCAAACCGCGGCGGACCCAAGCCTTGACGGTGCCGAGAGGGCGGGCCAGAGTCGCCGAGATCTCGCCGTGGCTGAGGCCCTTCCAATAAGCCAAAGCCAGGCTTTGGCGCTGCTCTTCGGATAACTCGTCCAAACAGCGGCCAAGCGCCGCCGAATCGAGGCTTTGGGCCGCCTTCTCTTGGGGCCCGGGGCCTTCATCCTTCAAAACGCTGAGCATGGGTTCGAGGTCGAGCGGCCTCTCGCGGCGGAGGCGGCGGAGCCGATCGATCGCGGCGTTGCGGACGATGGTCCCCATCCAGGTGAGCGGGGAACCCTTGGCGAGGTCGTAATCGCCGGATCGGGTCCATATTTTGGCAAAGGCCTCTTGCAGCACTTCTTCCGCCCACTCCTTCTTCGATACAATACGCAGGGCCAGGGCAAACAGACGCGGGGCCGACTCTTGATAGAGATCGGAGAAGGCGGCAACTTCGCCGCGGGCGCAGCGGGTCAATTGTTCGGCGGTGGCGGACATTTTAAACTAGGATTCGCTTCTCCCTGAGGCTCTGCAATAAACCCCGGCCCTCGGCCAGGTAATCGGCGGTGGCGACGATGCCCTGCTCCTTGGCAACGGCCTTCAGCAGCGGATCTGCCGCACGAGGGCCTTTTCCCAAGCGCTGCAACAAGCCGGCGACCAGGGCGTTGACCTCCATGAACTTCACTTCGAGGCTCTGAGGATCTCGCCAAAGCAAGAGGTGGTATTCGCCGCGCGGCATTTTCTTGGCATCGCGGAAATCCTCGCCAATGAAGTGCACCGGCCAGCGGTAGCTCGCCAGGGCATGGGCGGGATTGATCCTCCATTTCCCGGCCGGCGTCCGGGCCTCGTCCTCGGGCGCGAAACGCATCTCGATCTCGAGATATTCGTATTCCAGCAACTCACCGAGGTAAGGATATTTCTTGAACAGCGGATGACGCCGCGATTTCAGATAGGCGGCGAATTCACCGGCCAAGTCGCGGAGAATTTCGGATTGGGGTGGATCCTTTTTGAGAAAGGCCCAGAGCAGGGTCCACCACTCCTTCTCACTGAGCAGCGAACGGGCCACCGGCGAGATGTTCTTGAGGGTATCGAGCATCCGCTCGCTGACCAGCTCGCGGTAAACCTGATAGCGGCCCTTGGGCTTGTAAGTTCCGTCGAAGCAGAGCTTGGCCCAGAATTTTTCGGTCTGCTCTAAGCGGGGAAAATCGACCTTCATGTTTTTCCTCTTCAAGCCGCCTTCACCCGTCTCGCCGAACGGGCTTCGCGGAAAATGCGGCGGGCGGTTTCGACCTCGCCGAGGCTTTCCGACAAGGCCGGCAAGTTGTGATCGCGCTCCACGATCACCGCCTTGGGCTCGGAGCGGGCCGCGACGTAGCGCAGCAGGTCCCAGACCGGATCGATCACCGGAGCACCGTGGGTGTCGAGAAGAAAATCCTGGTATTGAATATGGCCGGCGACGTGGATGTGGAGGACCCGGTCGTAGGGCACCGCCTTCAAATACTCGTAAGGGTCGAAGCCGTGATTGACGGCATTGACGTAGACGTTGTTGACGTCGAAGAGCAGCGAGCAGTCGGCCCGTTCGGCGACCTCGGCCAAGAATTCCCACTCCGTCATCTCGTGCTTGCCGCCGGGAGCATAGTAGGAGACGTTTTCGACGGCGAAGGGCATTTCCAAATAATCCTGAATCTTGCGGATCCGCGGCACCACGTGGCGCAGAGCCTCGCGGCTGAAAGGCAGCGGCAGGAGATCGTGGAACTGGGCGCCTAAAACCGAGGAATAACAGAGATGGTCGCTCATCCAGCGGGCCTTGGTCTGCTTGAGAAAAACTTTCAAATCCTTGAGGAAGCTCTTGGCCGGCGGATGCTTCGAGCCAAGCGAAAGGCTGAGGCCGTGGATGGCCAGCGGATAGCGCTCGGCGAGCTCGCGGTATTGGCGGTAGAGCTTGCCGCCGGTCTTCATGTAGTTTTCGGGGGCGACTTCCAGGCAGTCGAGGGAGCTGGGCCGGGCGGCGAGGAGGTCGTCGACGTTTTCCCGCCGCAGGCCGAGGCCGAAACCGAGGTTTTTGATTTCCGAGGGAGCCATGGAACCCTCTTCCTAGCTTAAAGAAGGCCGGCCGGGAAGCCCCGGCCGGCCCATCGGTTCAATACGATTACTTGCCGCCGCCGCAGGAACCGGCGCCGCAGGACTTCGAGGCGTCGCCCTTCTTGGCTTCCGGAACCGGGGTGCCGGTCGGCTTCTTGTCTCCGCTGCAGTGCTTATCGCCGCTGCATTTCTTGTCGCCACTGCACTTTTTATCGCCGGAACACTTCTTGTCACCGGAGCACTTCTTGTCCCCGCTGCAGTGCTTGTCGGCGTCCTTCTTGACTTCGGTGCTCTTGGTATCGGGGGTCGCGGCGGTAGCGGCATTTTCCTGCTTCTTATCGACGGCTTGGGCGACGCTATAGCCGACTTCCAATTCCGCCGACTGGAAGAATTTCCCGGCCGAAACCGAGCCGACCGTCACCGACAAACCAGGGCCGGCCATCACCAATCCGGCCAAGGCCGAACCGAGCAAGATTTTTTTGTTCTTAGAGACTTTCGACTTCGACATAGAGATCCTCCATATAGGGTTATACCCGTCGCTTACGAAACTCACGGGGATTTGGATGCGGGGAAATGTAAGGAAGAGGTAATTAATTGTAAAGAGAAGGATTTAGGAGGTCATCCTTCGCTTCGCTCAGGATG
>JBIOXX010000304.1:0-5723 GCA_044869875.1 bacterium
CTCGAGCCGTTAGCTCCAATGGTCATGCTGGAAGTTGAAGCCGAAAATCCGCCACCCGGCCCGGCGAAATAAACGGTCACCGGACAGGCGCAAGGATTGCTGATTGAAAAGCTACGAGTGTCGGTCCGCCCAACTTCGACATCCCCGAAAGACCCGTTGCCGGAAATCGTCACATAGCTGCAGGTGTCGACCGGAATGGCATCGCTGCCATCGGGGCTGAGAATATCCTTGGCCGAGCTAAAGAGCTGGGTCTGCTTCCGCAGGCTTTGCAGAGGATCGCTCGAAAACAGCGCGGAGACTGGAGAGTAATGGACCGGGGTTTCGGAAGAGACCCTTTCGGCGGCGGCAACTTCGACCGCCGGCGGAGCGCCTTGCGAAGCCGAAGTGCAAAGCGGCTCGGCAACGATAACAATATTCGAAGGGGGGGTGAGCGCCTCGTTTCCCATCTCTTCTCCTTAGGACGAATTTGCTGAAAAATCAAACACTTGTCAACAAATCCGAAAGAGCGGCCTCGAGAGTCGAAGCCACTCTTTCCTTATCGGAGAAATTCCCGAAGAGATTCCCTATTTTAGTGCTTTCCCTTGCCCCCGCCATGGCCGCCTTTTCCGCCTCCCTTGCCATTGCCATTACCATGGCCGCCGTTTCCTTTGCCTTTGTCAGCCTTCGAGGACCCGCCGTGGCCTTTGTCGGGCTTGGCGCTCATGCCCTTGGAATCCCATTTTGAATCCTTGCCCTTCCAATCGGGTCCGTCCCAATCCTTCCAATCCCGGTCTTCCCAGTCCCAGCCCCGCCAACGATCGTGGCCCCATTTCCCATCCCACAGCCCCATCTTCTTGGCCTGGCCCGGAGGAATCCACATGCCGTACTTCTTAGCTTGGCCCGGCGGCATCCAATATCCAATCTTAGGATGAACCGGATAGACGATGAAGCGAGTAAAATCGGGGCCCCGGAGCGGAATGCCGGGCAGCAGGACCGGGTCGACACGAAGCCGGTCGAGGAGAAAATTCCGCCGAGCTCGATCGATGAAATAGACGTCGGTGACCGGTTGACCCACGCCGACCAAGGGCGCCACCGCGAATTGTTGCATGATCTGCCCGTAGTTCATCCCCGTTTGCCGCAGCATCCAAATCGAAACCGGCAAAGTCCCGGCGGCTTGAGCGAGCTGCATGATGGCGGGCACTTCTTCAGCCGGAGCCGCCATGACCGGAGCCACCTGCACCGGTTGGAAACCGTAGGCTTGTCCATAGAGACTTTCGGCTCGCCGCGCATCCGGCGAAGCCAAGTCGATGTTGACGAGATTGAAATCGGCCCGAGCCGAAGCGGCCGAAAGCGAGAGACTGAGAGTTAAGGCAAGCGTTGAAATCCAACGTTTCATAGCGTTTCTCCTTGTCCCAATTCGACGCTAGCTACCGCCAGCGGTCACAATTATTTCCCGTGGCCCTTACCGCCCTGTTTCCCCTTGGAATTACCGTGACTTGGCGGTGAAAAAACTGGCTTGGAATAGCCCGATTTCTCGAAGCCGCCGCCCTTGGATTTTCCTCGGCCTTTCTCCATCTCCGGCGATTGTTTTTCGTGTTTCGCCTTGGCCGGAGCCACGGCCTTGGACGGTTTTTCCGAACCCGGCGAATATTCCAAGCTCGGCAGCGCCGGCGCTTTCGATTTTTCCTTCTTGCCGCGGCCGGGTTGGGCGACCTCCTCCGCCAATTCGGAGAGGCTGGGCTTTCCGCCTTTCGAAAAGCCGGATTGAATCGCCTTTTCCAGATCGCCCTGGGATCGGCCGGTCATCAGCTCGGATTGGAATTGCAGAATCGCTTGGCGCCGCGCTTGGGGTGAAGCGGTCGCGCCGCGCTGCATCGCCTCGTCGGCCAAGAAGGCGGCGCTGCGGGTTCGGGCGGTGGTGGCTTCGAGGGCCGGAGCCATTCGCTTCGGAGGCACCTTCTTGGCCAATCCCTCATTGGCTTTCAGGAGGTAGGGCTCGGCCGGCAAGCCTTGATCCTCCAAGGCCTTGGCCCGGTTCAAGACTTCGGCTGTAAATTGAGGATCGACTTGGCCTTCGCGGCTACGCTGGAGAAAAGCCTGGAGCGCCGGCCCCTGCTCTTGGAGCTGGGCCGCGCGGCGGTTGAGGTCGTCGGCCTGGGCCCGAGCACCGGCCGGGGCCACCAGGGCGATCCACAACATCAAGATGGCGAGCGTGACTTTCATAGTCAAAGCCGAAGAATCGAATTCCTTTCGCCGAAGCCGTCGTCGACTAATTGGCCGGCGCCTTCGTCGGCAATCCATTGCTTGCCGTTGACGACGAAGGCGTAGCTGTAAACTCCGGAGCTCAAGGGCAGCTCCACCGTGAAGAGATCCTTTTTCTCCGGCGACGGGACCAGCGCGACCGGCATCCATTGGTTGAAATCGCCGGCCAAGGCCACGTCTTTGGCGCCCTGGCCCTTGATGGCGAAGCGGACGAAATAAACCGGCTCGCCGTTGGGACCCGCAGCTTGCCGAATCTCGGCGCCGGGAAATTGAAATGCCGCCCGATCGGAGCGATACCAAATCAAACTGAGGGCCGCGGCCGCCGCCAGACCCGAAGCCAGGGCCCAACGCCGCCAAGCCGGCCGGCGCAGCGGCAAGACGGCTGGCGCCGGACTCCCGGCGCTTAATCGGCTCATCACTCGCCGGGTGAAGTCGGGCGACAAAGGCGGGATCTGTTCCCGGGCACGGCGAAAAACTTGGATCCAGCCGGCGGGGTCCTCGGCGGCTTCGGGATGCTCGGCAAAAAAGGCGGCGAGCTCGGCCTCGGAGAATTCCTCTCCCAGCCATTCCCGCCATTGAGCGATGAGTTCCGGTTTCATGATCCGACCTCCCCTTTCCATTTCCGCCGCAGCTGGGCCAAGCCCCGCATCACCCGCATTTTCGCGGTGCTTAAGTTTTCACCGAGCAGGGCCGCGATCTCCTCGTAGGGGAGATCGCCGAAAAATCTCAAGCTCAGGGCCTCGCGGTAGATGTCGGGCAGCTCGGCCATGGCCGAGCGCAGGGCCTCGGCTTCCTGCCGTGCCGCCGCGGTGGCCTCGGCCGAGCTTCGCGGCGACTCGACCTTGGCCAAGAATTCTTCCTCGCCCAGCGACTCCGGCTTTCGCTGGCGACTTCGCCAATGGTCGCGGCAGCGATTGAAGGCGATCTGATGAAGCCAAGTCGAGAATTTAGAATCGCCCCGAAAATTCCCCAAATCTTTGTAGGCCCGTAGAAAGACGTCCTGAGCCATTTCCTCGGCGCTCTCCTTCCTCCCCACCCAGGAGTAGATCCAGCGGTAGACGGCCTCCTTATGACGGTCGACGAGCTCGGCGAAAGCCGAGCTATCTCCCGCCCGGCAACGGCCGAGGCATTCCTGGTCCGGATCGTGAATAGGCGCCATTCTTCCTCAAAATCAGGGCCTTGGCCGTCTATGATCGAGACGTCGGAGGCCGCCTTAGGTCACTAGAACGCGAGGGATTTAGCATGTCAGGGCTCTCGGGCCCATCATTTTGGGTTTGACGACTTTCCAGCCGAGTATTAAGTAAGTAAACACTTACTTGTATGAGCGCCCCAAGACCCCAAAGACTTTCCTTTCCCGAACGCGAGAGAATCATCCTCGAGGCCGCCGCCCGGCTTTTCGCCGAAAAGGGCTTCGTCGGCACGACCACCAAGGCCATCGCCACCGAGTCGGGGGTCAACGAAGCCCTGCTCTTCCGCCATTTCCGCAATAAGGAAGAGCTCTACAACGCCCTCATCGCCCAACGGCTCAGCGACTTCGAAACCGAGCTGGCGCCGGCCTTGAAGAAAATCTTCCCCTTGCCGGTGGGCGAAGCTCTCCTCGAAATCGCCGAGCTGGTGGTGCGGAGAAACCGCGAAAACTCCTCTTTTTGCCGGATCATCTTTTTCGCCGCCTTGGAAAACCACAAACTCGGCGAGCAATTCTTCAAGCAGCGCCTCCCGCTCTGCGAGTTCCTCGATGGCTTCTTCGCCGATAAAATTAAAAAGGGTGAGATCAAGGACCGATCGCCTCAGGTCCTTTCGCGAACATTCATGGGTACCATTCAAAACTACATCTTGGTTTCGCTGGTCTTCAACGCTCCCGACTTCTATCCACTTCCCGAGTCGGAGATGCTCGGGGCCTTCGTCGACCTATTTCTAGAGGGGGCCCGGTAGTGAAGCGTCTTGCCGTCCTATTCTTCTTTTTGCTCTTCGCCGCTCGCCTCGAGGCCGCCGAGCCCAAGATGTCGCTCGAAGAGTGCTACCGTTACGCGCTCCAACGCAGCGAGACCGTCGCGATCAGCGAGCAGGAGATCGCCCGGGCCCAAGCCATCTACAGCCAGGCCCTGGGCTCGGTCCTGCCCAAGCTTTCGATCAACGCCTCGGAGCTGCTCCAGGATTCCTCGGCCAATACCGACGGTGCCGGCGAGGTCGGCAGCACTTTCACTCAATTCAGCCGGCCCTCGGTGGCGATCACCCTCACCCAGCCGATCTTCCGCGGTTTCAAGGAATTCCGGGCCCTCAAGCTGGCCAAAATTAATGAGTCCCAGCAACGACTGCTCTGGCGCAACGCTGAGCGGCTGCTCTTCCAGGACGTAGTGGTCTCTTTCCTCACCATCGTCAAGCTGGAGCGAGACATCGAAACCTTCCAGAATATTTTGAAGGTCCAGCGATCGAGCTTGGGCGAGCTGAGCGAGAGAGTCCGGCTGGGCAAATCGCGGGACGCCGAGGGCGCCTTGCTTTCGGCCGAGATCGCGCTGAACGAAGCCGAGCTGGCACGGCTGCAAGGCACCCGCAAGGTTGCCTACGACACCCTGGCCTTCCTGACCGGCCTCGATCCCCAGCCGGCTATCGTCTACGACAACCCTCCGGTTAGGGATTTAATGCCGCTGGAATATTACTCCACGAAGGTCGACAATCGTTACGACGTCCAAGCCGCCCGGGATGCCACCCAAATAGCCCGGGGCGAGATCAAGATCCGGCAAGGCGATCTCCTCCCCCAGGCCGACGTGGTGGCCAATTATTACCCCTATCGCGCGGGGTTCCAGCGCGACATTAAATGGGATACCACCTTCAACCTCGGTATCCCGGTCTTCAACTGGGAGACCGTCGGTTTTATCCGGGAGGCGAAAGTGAAGGCCAAGCAAAGCGAGTTGCAGGAAGAGCTGACCCGGCGGACCGCTTCGACCGAGATCCAAAGGTCCTACGACGGCTACGTCTCCTCGCTAAATCAATATAAGAAGTTCGTCAGCGCCTCGGCCAAGGCCCGACGGAGCTACGATCTTCAGTCCAAAGATTTCACGGATGCGCTGGTCACGACCATCGACCTGCTTCAATCTCAAGAAACCTGGTTGGAAGCACTCCGCCAGCGCAACACCGCCGAAGCCCAAGCCTGGCTCGACTGGCTCGGCCTTCAAGTGACGTCGGGGATTTTGCCATGAACTTAGCCGAAGTCTCGATTAAGAATCCGGTTTTCGCGTGGATGCTGATGCTGGGGCTCATCCTCTTCGGGGCAATCAGCCTCGGCCGGATGGGCATCAGCGAAATGCCCGACGTCGACTTCCCGGTGGTGACCGTCACGATCACCTACGAGGGCGCCGCTCCCGAGATCATGGAATCAGACGTCGTCGACATCATCGAGGACGCGGTGCTCTCGATCCAAGGGATCCGCAACATCACTTCCTCCTCGCGCCAGGAAAACGCCACCATCACCATCGAGTTCGAGC
>JBIOXX010000305.1:0-3697 GCA_044869875.1 bacterium
CCTATTCGAGATCCATCGCACCCGATTGGATTCCACCAAGCCCTTGCCCAACGGGAAGGTCAAAATCGAAGTCGAAACGAAGGTTGCGAGCGTGCGAGGTCCGGCCGAGGTGGTGGCGTGGATCAACGGCGAGGAATTCCTCCGCGGAACGGTCCCGATCACGGCTCCCTTCGGATTCACCGCCAACGACGCCTTCGACGTCGGCATGGACAGCTACTCGCCGGTTTCGCCAGCCTATTACGATCGGGCGCCTTTCGAATACAACGGCGATATCGGCAAGGTATTCATTACCTACAAAGTCGCCGCCCAAGCCCTTACGGAAATAAGTAAGTGACGCCAACCGTGGTGTTCAGGTCCGACCCCGACCCGGCCAAGCTCACCCCGATGCCGCAATCCAAGGCCCAGGCTTCGGAAAGCTCGTAGACGGCTCCCAACAGCCAAATCGCCGGCCCGAAGGAAATGGCCGGATCGAAACCGGTGTCGCCAAAAACTTCAGTCACCAGGTGGAAGGGCCGGCCGGCGATTTTCCCAACCTCATAATCGACGGCGACTCCGTAAATCACGTCGCTTTGGCCTTGGTTCGGACCGCTGGCGTCGAAGTCGAGGCCGATCATCCCATGGAGGAGGAAATCGCCGACTTGCTTGGAGGCGATCGCAAAAAAGCCGGCCTCGCGCTCGCCGGTGCCTGCGCCTTCGTCTTCATTGCCGGTGTTGAATTTGAAGTAGCCCTGTAAGGCGATGGCCGGCACGAATTTTTTTTCGGGAACCAGCAAGACCTTGGCGGTGGCCCGGATGTCGCCGACGCCCTCAGTCCAACCGGCACCCTCCTGCTGGTCCAGCACGAAGGGGAGCTCAAGAGTGAATTCGACCCGATTGGCAATGCCGAAACCGGGAACCGCGAGAAAAACCTGGTCCCGCGATTCGCCGAAGGTCGCGGCATAGTCCCAGCTCATTTCAAGCTGACCCTTCCCGGCCGGGATGACGACCGCGTCTTCGGTATTGAGCGGGCGATTGGCGCGCAGGCTAGCGGGAAAGGTCGCGAAAGCCAGCAAGGCCGAAGCCAGCGGAAGAAAAATTCGCGCCCGGCGACTTCCCCCCGTCGACCTCATCGAAGGAGTTCCTTCCAGGCCCGAATTCCGAACTCGACGTGGCGGGCGTCGGTCCCGCAACAGCCGCCGAGAGTGTGGAGATTTTTCAATTCCCCGAATAGCTCGCCGTGCCAGCGGCCAAAATCTTTCAAATCGCCCTCGTCCAATTCGGCGCTGTCGTTGAGCTCGGCGTGGCTTTTGGCCGAAGCATTGGCGCGCAGGCCCTGGATCCGGTCGACCCAAGGCCCACCGCCGGCTAAGACCTCGGCGAAGTGCTCGGGGTGGGCACAGTTGATCATATAAAAGGCCGGCGGCCGGGGAGCTTCTCGGTCGACTCGCTCAATCGCGCTTTGGAGCGTTTGGCCGGTGGGCAATTTCCCGTCGGTTTCGACGGTGAAGGAAATCACCGCCGGCAGGCCGGTAGCAGCGGCGGCCCGGGCGACGCCAAGGGCCTCCTCGACATAGTTCATCGTGATCGCCGTGATCCGATCCACCGCGGCGGTGGCGAAGACGCCGATTTGGAAGGAATGATAGCGTTCGGCTTCCTCGACCGTCATCAGGTTGGAAGGCTGGTAACCGTCGCCGCGCGGACCGACGCAGCCGCTGATCAGGATTTTGGTCTTCGGGTTTTGGTATTCCTTCCGCAGCCGCTTCAACAGAGCGATCGCCCGAAAATTGGCTTCGATCAGGGCCGGCTCGGTGTATCCAAGCTTCTTTCCCCAATCGGGGCTGGCCCGCCAAGTGGGGCTCTCGAGGATAAGACCCACCTTTTGGTTTTTCGCCAGCTCGGCATACTCCCGAAAATAATTTTCCAAGGCGGCTCGGCCGGGGGCGGTTTTCAAGAGATCGAAAGCCGCGAAGTGCGGCAAATCGAATCCCCGATGAAAGATCAGATCGGTCTCAATGCCGCCGTCGGTGAGATAAATTTTCCGAACCATCGATCACCCCGCTCTTCCCACCCGCAGGGCCAGCGGGAAATCGAAGCGCTTCGCACCCTCGTCGGGCCAAGCCGCTTTCAGGGAAGCGGCGAGCTCCGGCGCCGGATCGCCGCCCCGAGCCTTGATGTAATGTTGCACGCTGGACCAAGTGCCGACGTAGCCTAGCAAATCTTCCCGGTTCCAGGAAAGGCTCATGCTGAAGGATCGAGCCGGAAGCTCGGGGTAAGGAAATGGGATGGCGGCGTAGCCTTCCTCGACATAGCGCCGCTCCTTGTCCCAGTAGGGGCCGACCTTGTCGCGGTAAAAATCCGCGACCAGGGCCTCGACTTCCGGATCTTCGCAATGGGCCAAGCCGTAGCACCAAACCGCGACGAGGCCCTGGGGCTTGGCCACCCGCCGGACCTCCTTGGCGAAGGCTTCGAAGTCGAACCAGTGATAGGCCTGGGCCACGGTGATGAGGTCGAAGGAGTTTTCGGGAAAAGGCGCGGTCTCGGCCGAAGCCACCGAGTATTCGATCTTAGGATTGGCGACCGCCCGCTCGATTTGCTGGGGGCTTAAATCGGTGGCGACAACCTTGTCGAAATAGGGCGTCAGAGCCAGAGCCGCTTGGCCGTTACCGGTCGCGCAGTCCCAGGCGGCTTGATGCTGGAGAGCCAAGGAGGCGAGATACTCGAATAGCTCCTTTGGATAGGTTGGACGGTATCGAGCGTAACCGGCGGCCTGAGCGGAAAAAAGATCCTTGGGCATGGCCTAGGATATCTCTTTTCGGCGTCTCGGTTCCAAAAAAAAAAAACGGGATTCGACCCAAGGCTGGATCAAATCCCGTTTCGATTCACTCAATCTTAGTTGGTGTTGTGGGTCACGCCGCCGCTCCACCCGACGATCGTCAGGTCGGTGGCGATTTCAACGGTGGTGAGGATGCCGGCCTCGATGGCTTCCTCGACGACGTCGGTCGAGATCAGCGGCTCGAAGCCGCAACCCAAATCGACTTCGTAAGGCGCCTCGCGGGTCGGCGTGATGACGAAGCTGCCGTCTTCGGGCTGGATCCAAGGAATGTCGGGGTTAGCCACGACGGTACGAAAATGGACGTTGTCCGAATTGGCGTTCGGTCCCGGCTGAAGCACCAGAAAATCGACGACCTTGCGATGGCCGTAAGGCGTCCTGGTGGTGACGTGATCGTGGACGTAGGGATAGTTCGGATCCAAGGTCAGCTCATCGAGCGGCGCGTCGCCGTCGATCGGTCCGGCGATGTAGACCTTTACCGTGCCGGGCTTGGCCGGCGGGGTGCTGAAGCTGCCGTAGATGCTCCGCGTTTGGCCGCTGATCCAGGCGGTATCTTCGAAATCGGCCGGCGGCGAAGCCCAAACCAAGCCGGAAGTTAAGACGATGGCCAAGGTCGCGAGAAGGCCGGGCACGGACTTCCGCGACGCGAAGGTAGACATAGAACGATTCATGACGAATCCCCCTGTTGCTGATGATGATTGTGATAAGTCCCTTAACCCGAAGAAAAGAGACGAGCTCGGGCGATTATCCAAGGTGCTCCTAAAACTTGTCAAGCTGGCGAATGGTAGGAATCGGTCAAGAAAATTTCGCCAAGTTTTTCGACATCTATCCGATCTAACTGGCACTGATATTTTTTTTTGGTAAACTCCGGCCATGGATTTTTTGATC
>JBIOXX010000306.1:0-6478 GCA_044869875.1 bacterium
AATCGGATCTTCCGGACTTTTTCGGCCCTGCTCAGCGAATTCCCCACCGCCTTTTCCACTCTGCTGATCGCCTACGACTACGGGACGGCTCCGCCTTGGGAGCTGGCCATCGTTAATTCGGCGTCGGATGAGAAAGCCTCGATCTTTCTCAAAGGGCTTCGCGCTGCCTTTCATCCTCATGTGAGCCTGGCTTCGGGAAAAGCGGGGCAGGATTTCCCGGCCTTGCTTCAAGGCAAGGAGCTCCTCGACGGTAGCACCGCCTTCTACCTCTGCCGGGACCGGAGCTGCGATAGGCCGCGCAAGGATCCCGAGGATGCCTGGAAAGCCCTCAATCTCCACACTCCGGCTGGGGGATGAGGATCCCACCACCTCGTCTCGATCCGGGTGTTCACTCCCCAAATGCTTTGTCGGCCTGCCGAATCCGAGCCCAGGCTCTTATATAAGTAATTGAAATATATATATATTTTTAATAAGCCCACACGGCTTCTTTGGCATAAGGCTTGCTTTATTCTCCTGTTAGAAAGGGGACACGCAAGTGCAAAGCACCGCAACAGCCAGCAAAATCGAAGAATTTGTCGCTTACGACGAACGTGGCCGCGCGGTGGTCCTCCGCAGCAATCGTCAGCCTTCCCAAGAAGAAGCCGTTCCCCAAGAAAAGCCGGCTTTCACCCAGAACGATCCCAAGTCTCTGTTTGCCAAAGCGGCCCCCAGCAAGGGTGGTTCGATGGGCTTCTTCGTTGGCTTCTCGGAAGTTAAAGCGCGTCTCCAAGGCCAAGGCCGCTAATCATTCAAATATAAAAATAATTTCAAGTACTTGTGAGGAAATCGGGTTTCCCTCGCCTAGCCAGATCTTTCTTAAAAACTCGATCTGTGGAATCCTGCGAAGCAGAGGAAACTTGAGGGGTCGGAGAGCCGAAAAGATAGATGACTCCAGAACACTCGAGGGCTCGAGGTTGAGGAGAACGGGGATAAGGAAATTCGGGGACACAATTCTGCATTTATCCATTAAAAATCCTGAATTTACGCCATTTTCCGGTTCATCCCATTCGATAGCAGTTGTAGAATCGTGACGGATATCCCTGTCTAAGGGGGACCGCTCGGTTCGATGAGGTGAGAAGAAGATGGGCGATTATGATGTCACCGCCGGGGGCTCGGGTAAGGTCGTTTACGGCCCTCCGCCTCCGCCACCCAGCGATGAAGATAAGAAGAAAGTAGGCGGCGACCCTCAGCCTGCCCCGGGAGCCCCACAACCCAATGGACTCGACCTCAAGAAACTGACCACTGAGGTCAAGAGCCTCGGCGTCAAGCTTCCCAAGGAATACCTCGACGAGAAGGGGAACATCCGCCAGGACAAGTCCGCCGAAGCCAAGAAATTCATCGTCGACGAAGCCGCCAAACGCAAAGCTAAGGATGTTGGCGCCGCCGCTCGACTCCTCCAAAAAGCTCTCTCACTGGATCCTCAGGACAAGGCTCTTCGGCTGGAGACCGCCAAAACCTTCAAAGCCTGGGCCGACACCCAGACCAAGCCCGACGTCAAGCTCACCACGCTCAAAGCCGCCATCGATACCTTGAAGCCAGTGGGCGATGCCGATCAGCTGGCTCTCTTCACCGATTATTCGAAAGAGTATGCCGGCCTTTGTCTCAAGGCCAATAAGGCTCCCGAAGGCCGTCAAGCTTTGGCCAAAGTCGCCTTGGTTTCCGACGAAAAGGGTTTGGAAGGGCTTTATGACTTCTTATCGAAGCCCGAGAATTCCGGCTTATTGAACGAGAACGAGCATCCCTGGATGTTCATGGGCGATGTCCTCGCCTCGGTCGGTAAGTTCGACGAAGCTTGCTTCGCCTACAACCGCGGGGTCAACGTCGCCCAAAAAGACAAAAACATTCCGCTGCGCGAAGAGTTCAACCAGAAGTGGAAGCTGGCCAACGAGGGCAAGTATCCGCCGAAGTTGGATTTCGTCGATCCGATCAGCGGTGAAGTCGCCAATCCGGTGGCCGCTGGCTTCTATAAGGCCCTGAAGGCCCAAGGCATCGCCGCCAGCGACATGGACAAGGAAATCGACGGCAAGTCTGATAACAAGATCAGCGCTCAAGAAGTTTTCAGCTACATCTCCGACCACATCAACGATCCCAAGATTCAGGAAATCCTGACCGCGGCCAACATCAATCTGACCGACCAAGAGAAGAAAGACGCCAAGACCTTGGGCTTGGGACTTTTCCTTGCCGATAAGTACACTCATGAAGCCGAGCGGCTGAAAAAAGAAGATCCGACCAAGAACGTCGATGCCATTGCTAAGCTTCTGACCTTTGCCGTCAGCCTTGACCCCGACAGCCCGAAGCGCTGCGAGGCCCTTGGCGACTTCTACGCCGAGCAAAAATCTTACCCGCTGGCGATGCAAGCCTATGCCGAGGCCCTCAGCGCCGCCAAGGCCATGCCCCCTCCCGACAAGAATCCTCGGGCCATGGAAGGGCACGTCCAGTGGTTGGCCGACACCGAAAAGCGGATGAAGGGCAAGATCGATGACGCTTTCGATAAAGGTTTGGCTTCCGGTGACAAGGCGGTCAACGAGGCCTTTACCAACGCTCCGCCGAATACCGATAAGGCGACCATCGCCAAGAATCAATTGACCGTGCTGCAAGGCGTTCAGAGCATGTACGAGCTCTACGGCAAGCTTTATCCCGAGGCGATGAAGGATCCGAAGCGGATGATGCAGCTCGGCGAGCATTACGACATGATCGGTCAGCAGCTGAAATTGGTCGGTAAAGGGGAGGAAGCCAAGACCTTCTTCGCCAAAGCGGTGGAGCAATATCAAGGCGCGATCAACGGCAACAAGAACGACGCGACGTTTTGCATCCATGCCTACAAGTCGATGGGCGCGGCCAACGACGAGATCGGCGATTATCAGGCGGCTTTGATCGCTTATTCCAAAGCCTCGATGTGCCAAAAGCTGCGCATCAACTTCGATCCAAACTCGGGCAAGCAAGTGCCCTCGCTGGCATCGGTCAAGTTCGATCGCCAACCTGGCCAGCCCGTTTATGAGAGCCAGCTCGGCAATTACATCCACAGTGACGTCCACGACATCAACCGCGTCGACAAGATGGATGCCATACCCGAATGGGCCGAAGGCGCCCGCGAAGGCTATATCAACAAGCTCAAGGCCCGGATCGAGGACCGCAAGACCGAGCGCGAGACCCTGAAGGCCGCCAAGCCGGTGGATCAAAAAGCAGTCTTGGCCAACCTCGAAGAAAGCGCCAAGCTGCTCACCTTTTTCCAAAAAGACGACGAAGCCAAGGCTCTGGGCCAAGAGGCCGCCGAGCTCAAGGTGACCGTCGACAACGAGCGGCTCGGTAAGGAAGTCACCACGGCCGATCAAGCTGGTATCCTCGACAAGAAGGGTTTGGATGCGGTCAGCGATCAACAAAACAAGGACAAGGACGTTAAGCTCGACTTCGGCAAGTACGTGACTTTCGCCGCAGGCACCGATGGCAAAACCCACGCGACCTTTACCAAGGACTACGAAGGTCTCGATACCGCCACCAAGAATCGAGTCCTCACTGCCTTGCTCGCCGCCGGACAACGCAACCAACTCTCTCGAGCCGTCGACGCGGCCAAGGGTCCCGAAAAGCTCTTTTATGAAGGTCAGCTGGCCATTTTCGACGAGGATCGCGAGTTGGCCAAGACCAAGTTTGGGGAGTTTAAGGCCCAGGCCAAGGACAGCAAGGATCCGAAGCTTCTCCAAATGCTGGCCCAGTGCGACAGCGTGATTCAGATTCTTTCGAACGATGGCAAGCAAAAGCCCGAAGACGTGCTCCGCGACATGCGGACCATGTTGGCTCCTTTGACGATGACCCTCAAGGCCGGCAATGACGGCGGCATCGACTTGAGCGTGATCTCTAAAACCGAGGTCAAGACCTTCGACGATTTCAAGAAGTACATGGCCGACCAAGTTTCGGTTGACGGCGTCAGCTTCAACGCCGTCCTCTTCGCCTCTTACGAGAAGGTGTTGCAGGATCCGAAGCACGAGGCCTTGCTCAAGCAGCTCTACAAGCAGTTCAATTCTTCTGCCGATGCGCCGGCGATGACGGTGGCCGAGATGCAGACGGCCTTGCGTTCCTTCCAGAAGGACATCATCGACGTCAGCGCCACCCGCTTCGTCTCCAGTCATTTGAACAACGCCAAGGGGCGCGATCAGTTGCGAACGCTGCTCAGCGATCCGACCTTGGACCGAAGCATCAAGGCCAAACTCTGCGAGGAGATCGTCGAAGTTGGCACCAAGCAGGGCTACACTCCGCCGCACATCGCCGCCAATTTCGATTCCAAGGTGAATAGCCAGGGCTTTTGGTTCCAGGACAGCAAGCTCAATCTCGGAGTTGCCTACGCTCAGAGAGTCCTCGATCTCGGCGACCAAAAGGACACCGCCCGGAAGTCCCAGGTCGATAAGTACCTGAACTATCCCCACGAGGTTCAGCGGCTCAACGCCGACGGATTCTCGATCTCGGCCAGCGAGGTTAAGGAAATGGCGCAGCTGGTGGAGAAGCTTCAAGGGAAGAGCGACGGCACCTCGATGATGAAGGCCAAGCTGGCCACTCTCTATCTCACGGTCATCGACAACGACAATTGGACCGTCGACAAGATAACTGACCGCTACAAGTCCTACGTCAGCGAGCCCCAGCGGGCCGAGCTGGCCAGGGCCTTGAAGGGCCTGCTTAATGAAGCCGATGGCATCAAGTCCAACCAGGATTTCGCCCAGTGGGCTGGGCGAGTCCGCCGCCTGATCCGTGGTCAAGGCTCGGGCAAGAATGACGACATCGCTGGAACCGCCAAGGAGTATTTGGGGAATTACGTCGGCGATTTGACGGCCGACGTGGCCGAAAAGGTCACCTGGGTCACCTCGAAAACTCCCGACGAGTATTTCGACGGCATGGTGCCCGCAGTTTCGGGCGGCTATAACGACCTGCTTCGCTACGTCGACGAACTTCATGTCTCCGAACTAAACGGAGTCCAAGTCGAAGTTCTGCCGAGCAGCGTCGCCGTCGATGACCCGGCAAAGCGCGAGAAGGCCGAGAATTTGATCTTCGAGTTGCAGGGGATGAAGCGCGGCTTCTGGTACAACTATCAGCAGCGCAACATGCTTTCGCGCAAGCTCTCGGAGACCGGCGCCCTTGCCGGCATGGGCGACATCGCCAGCATCAACGACGCCAACAAGGAGATCGACGGCATTATCGCCGACGTCCAGAAGGCTAAGACCAACGAGGATTTCGAGGCCATCAAGGCTCGCATCACCCGAGCCACCAAGGCCGGCGGCGCGATTCATACCGGTTTCAAAGATGCCGAAATGGATGGTTCCGAGCAGATGATCAACCTTGTCCAGACCGTGGCCGAGATCGTCATCATCACCTACGTCACCCAGGGTCTCGGCACCGAACCGGCCTTGGGCCGCGCCGCGGTGACCCTCGGCCAGACCGCGGTCCGAACCCGGAACCTTCGATTGGCTTACCAAGCTTTCCAAGAAGTCCGCACCGTGGCCAATGCCGCCCGCGCCGCCGAAATGCTCGAAATGGCGAATTTCGCCCGCTACGGCAGTCTGGCCGGCGAACTTTCCAGCGTTAGCGCCGGCGCCAGTGAAGTCGCCGCCGCCCGCGGCATGTTCAGTGGTAGCGCCCGTTTGGCTCAGATGATGGGTGGCGAGGTCGGTTGGGGCGCCAAGGCTATCAACGGCTTCAAGATGGGCGCCCAGATTTCGCTCACCGAGAACGTCGTTGCTTCATTGTCCGGCCAACTCAAGACCGAGCCCACGACCTTGCTCGATTGGCTCAAGGACGCCGGCGCCACCGGATTCTCAATGGTGGTCAGCGCCGGCCTCAACCCGACCTTGGGAAAATCGGTGGAAGAGGGCGTGGTCAAGAGCCTCTTCCAACGCTACGTCGCCAGCGGTGCCAAGGGCGCGCTTCATTTCCTCGGCGACACCGGTCTCGAGATCGTTGAAGAAGTCGTCGACAACTACGTCCGCAAGAAATTGGACGGCGATTACAGCAAGCTGTCCTGGGACGAGATCCGCGACATCACCATGGTCTGCTTCGCCGGCGGCGTGAAGCAGGGCGTTACCTCGCACTTCGTCAATTTTACCCATGGCAAGATCGTCGACCTCCAAGTCAAGAAGTACAATGAGGGGTTTTCGGAGCGCGGCGAGAAGATCGTTCAGGATCCGAAGCACGGTTACGTCTTGGTCGACCGCGAAGGCAATTTGATTCGAAAGGCCGACAAACTGGCCCTCCAATCCTACCTGGTCTTCGATGCCGAGACCAATGGCAAGGCGGCCAAGGGCATCGAGGTGTTGAGCTTCGAGTCGCTGGATAAAGGCACCAAGGGCCAAAGTCCGATTCCAGGTCTTGAAGGCTTCCCGATCGTCGAGGGCGACAAGGTCAAGACGCCCGATGAGATCAAGGCCGAAGATCAGAAGAAAGCCGAAGACGTCAAGCA
>JBIOXX010000307.1:0-2887 GCA_044869875.1 bacterium
AGCTTGACGACCGGAATTCGAGCTTGGACCTTGGCTCCCGGAAATAACTACGAGGGCGGCCGCCGCGATGGAGCCATCGTGCTGGATGACCCCACGGTCTCGAGCAAACATTTCAGAATTCGCAGCCAAGGCAAGCAATGGCTACTTGAAGAGATCCAATCCACTAACGGCAGCTTCGTCAATGGCCGGGATCTCAAGGCCGGCAAGACCCATGCCTTGAAGGATGGTGACAAGCTGCGCTTCGGCCACGTCGAGCTCCAGTGGAACCTGAACGCCGAAAACCATGGCCGACTCTCCGATGTGGTTGCCCAAGCTTCCAATGTCGAAGAGGTGATTCCGCAGCCCGAGCCTCCGGTGGTCCCCCAAGCCAAGCCCGCCCAACGGCCGCCGGCTTCGGCAGTCCCGCCTCCCTCATCTTCGCAGAACGGCGGCGGACTGACCTTTAACATTCCCACCGGGACGCCCTTTGTCCTCGGCCATGAGCAGATTCCGGACTACGCAATTTCGCCCGAGCACCTCTTGATTGAAAGAGTCCAAGGCAAGTGGTACATTCAAGACCGAGGCTCGATCTATGGAACCCGGCTCAACGGCGCCGAAATTCAAGCCGAAATGCTCCCGCGCGGCGGCCGCCCCGCCGGCAAAAAGTATGAGTTGCATCCCAGCGACGAGCTGAAGGTCGGCAACGTCGTCTTCCGCTGGAACGGCGCTCAATTGGTCCAGATCGGCGGCTCGATTGAACCGCCCAGCACCAAGTTTCAACGGGTCACGCCCGGTTTTTCCGCCCAGGAGCTGAAACGTGGGGAAACCCGGCAGCTGTTGAACCAACAGCAGGAGCCGATCGGCGCGATCCAATGGGATCCCTCCAAGAACCAGTTTCTGTTGCGCAACGGCGTCCCCAATCCCCAACTTTGGGTTCAACATCAGGGCCAGAACTACCCGCTGAATGAGTACTGCGTCCTGGCCGACGGCACCGTCTTCGGCATTGGACCCAACCCCCGCGAAGCTCAATACTTTCTTTTCCGCAACAACGTGGTCATCGCGGTCCAACCCCACGCCGTCCGCAGTCATTCGCCGGCCGGTGGCATCCAGGTGCCCCTCCATGTCCAGTACAACGTCGCCGATCCCAATGGAATTCGGCTGGGTCGAGAGCAATTCCGCAATCATCCCAGCATTTCCGGTGAACACCTCGATTTCCGTCGCCTCGCGAACGGACAATGGGAGGTTCGCGATGCCGCCAGCCTCAACGGAACTTATTTGAACGGCGATCGGATTTCGACCGGCGTTCCCGAAAAGGGCGAACCAAGAGTCTTAGGGCCTTGGAGACCGGTGAAACCGGGCGATATCCTCAGCGCCGGTTCCTTCAACGTGCGCTTCCATGCCGAAGGCACCGCTTTCTCCCTCGACGAGGTCCCTCAAGCATCCTCGGAGCCGCCACGCTCCGGGCCCATCCCCAACGAGGGCTTTCCAAGCTCCTTCCGGCCAAGCCCGACCTCGGGCTTCCGCGAGCCTCAGGTCGACATGACTCAATTGGCCCAGGGCAAGGTGCCGGTTTTTCTCGGGGATACCCGATCTTTCTTGGTTACTCGGAAAAAGGCGGACGCCGGACTCTACCACGCCAATCCCGACCAGCCGCTCAATGGCGAGTATTACCTGAACCTTGGAGCCGGAGGTTTGTTGAAATTCTTCGATAAGGATCTCTTCAGCCTCGAGCGCCTCGAAGGCGAGCGCTATAAATTGACCAATATCGGCGCCAAGAACTTCCTCATGATCACCAACGACCGGGGTGCTGAGCGCAAGGTCGCGGTCGGCAATACCGATCAGGTCGTCGACGGCGACACGGTGGTCTTGGAGAACGGTAAGGTCAAAGTTGAGCTCCATAAGTAATTAAAATCATTCATAAAACTTCTTTCACCGGCCCTTCGGCAACTTTTCCCATCCCTCGACGATAAATGATTGGTTGGGTTCGTTTTGTACTACCATTGGGGGGCACATCCATGGGTGGGAAGATCACCTCCGCGTTATCTCCGGAGACGCGGAAGCTGTTACAAGAGAATAAGTTTTTCTACGATTCGGTCATCAATCTCTTCGACCAGACCGGGCTGAAATTCAAGCCCGGCGACGGCGAGGCCAAGACCGAAGTCGAGCTATTGAAGGACGGCAAGCTCGCCGTCCACATCCTCGTTCCCCTCGATGCCAACAGCCAGGTCTCCGACGGCCGGATCTATCTTCGCGACACCTTCATCTTCGACGACAAGCAAAAGCAAATCCACGAGCACAAGCGCAGCTTCGAGTACAACGGCCGCGGCGAGAACAAAGCCGAATGGCAGAAATGGCTCGCCCAATACAAGGAAAAGGCCGGCGCCTCGGCCCAAGGCCAGGCCCTCTCGACCTTCGCGGTCACCGCCGCCCTGTCCTTCAGCCGGCCTTTCACCTCCAAGCAGCTCGAAAAGTTCAAGAACAACAGCGAGATTTACCAGCCGCTGCTCCGCGCCGGCCGCGATATCGGCATGGTCCTGCGGTCGCGGGACTCGCGCAGCTCCTATACGGTTCTCCACCGCGGTTTGGTCAACGAGCTGGTCTTCACTTTCGCCATGCTCAACGAGGATGGCAGCCCCGGCCACCTCCAGGTCAAAGAGAGCTTCATCCTCGACGGAAAGACCAATGCCTTGGTCGGCCACAAGCGCAACGTCGAAGTGCCGCCGGAGCTGAGCGACGACAAGGTTTTGCAAAAAAAGGCGGCCGCCCTCAATGCGGTCGAGAAACCCGAGATCGAGACCGCCCGGGGTTTCATCGCCAATTTCATCCCCGACATGCTGAACGAGGTTCCGGAGTTCAAGGATGCGCCGGTGACGGCGCCCGAAGGCAGCTATCCCGAGATGAACGAAGC
>JBIOXX010000308.1:0-6930 GCA_044869875.1 bacterium
GCCACGCCGGCGGCCAACCTGCTACAGATTCCACCAGCTCCGCCCGATCCTAAAAAGGATGCCTTGGAGTAGAAATCGGTCGAACTTTCAGCCCTGGATTTCGATTTCAAACCCCGAAGCCCGAGAAACCGCGAAAATTTACGCCCGGACATTGGCATTTAACCTGCAATGCCAGGGAACATGAACTCCATCCGATCCCCCCAATGTTCGCCTAGTTCACCTCAAACCCCGGTCTTGCCCGAACCTCTAAAACCCGAAACCACGCCGCCCATCGATGCCTCGAAGGTTGCAGCACCTTATTCAATGGGCGCACTGTTCCGGCGCTTGGAGAACGGTCAATATGCCGTCACCGGCCGGACCGGCGACTCCTGGGACGTTGCCCAAGCCCCGGAATGGCGTTCGGACTCGAAGGTTCTCGATCCTCTTTTAATCCAAGCCGATAACGTCGTGGGATCCTTGGCCTTCGCGACCAATGTCGTCAGCAATGCCGGCGGAAGAGTTTTCCATGAAATTCCTCAATTGCTGCTCGAAGCGCCGGCTGCCCTCGACGAACAGCTCAAAAAAACCGTTGGGTTGGACTCCGACGAATTGAGCCTCCTCGCCGCCAGCGCCACTCCGACCTTTCCGCTCGACGACTTAGCGGCGGTCAGCATGGTTCACCTCAAAAATCTGTCGAGATCCGCCAAGCTAAAGGTTCTCGGGCCGGAGCTGCGCATCCTCGAAAAAAATCGGATGCATATCCTGAAAAGGCATGCCTGGATGGAGCTTCCTATCGACCGCAGCCTCTTCTTTCCCCACATCGATACCGATAAGCTGGTCGAAAAAGCACGCCGGCTCCCTCGAACGCTTCAATCCAACGGAAACTACGTCCGTGTGGGCGTTGCGAAGGAATACGTGGGCCTGGATGTGGTGACGAAGAGGCCGACCAAGGTTTACACCGTGGTCACCGACCCTTTGGACAAACGGGTAGTTACCGAGCACCCCGGATTGCCGGAGCCTAAATACAGCCTCGATTAATAATGACAATGGGAGAGGCCGCGCTTTTCCAAATAGCGCTGATGATAGTCTTCGGCCCGATAAAAGGTCGTGGCCGGCGTGATTTCGGTGACGATGGGCCGGCGGAATTTACCGGACTCGGCCATCGCCCGCTTCGAAGCCTGAGCCATCTTCTCCTGCTCCGGAGTGAAGAAATAAATCGCCGAGCGATATTGCGAGCCGATGTCCGGCCCCTGTCTATCCTTGGTCGTGGGATCATGGTTGGCCCAGAAAACCTCGAGCAAGCGTTCGTAAGAAATTTTTTCCGGATCGTACTCGACCAACACCGCTTCGGCATGGCCGGTGCCGTCGGTGCAAACTTCCTTGTAAGTCGGATCCTCGGTTTTTCCGCCGGTATAGCCAACCGCGGTGTCGACGACTCCGGGCAAACGCAAGAAAGTCTCTTCCACGCCCCAGAAGCAGCCGGCGGCGAAAATCGCTTTTTGAGTGCTCATTTCTGACTCCTATCTCGA
Source organism: bacterium (assembly GCA_044869875.1). Taxonomy (GTDB): domain Bacteria; phylum UBA10199; class UBA10199; order DSSB01; family DSSB01; genus DATEDP01. The sequence goes on from JBIOXX010000308.1 coordinate 1,509, forward strand.
GGGCGGGCAGCGGAAGCGCTTCTCCTCGCCGAAAAGCCTTAAAAATTCGCCGAAGGTGGCCCGGCTCAACTCTTTCAACCGCCCGATACGCTCGGGGGTCTCCTTTCGGATGCGGTCGGGACAGGTTCGGTCCTTCACCGATTCTAACTCTCTTTGATGCTGCGGCACCATCAGCCAGCGCTCGATCAGGGCCTCGTCGCATTCAAGGTGAAATTGAAATCCATAGGCCTTGTCGCCGTAGCGGAAAGCCTGGTTTTGGCAATCCCGCGAGCTGGCCAAATGCTCGGCGCCCTGCGGCAATTCAAAAGTATCGCCATGCCAATGAAAGATTTTCTCGCCGGGATTGAAATGGCGAAGCAAGGGGTCCTTCTTTCCGCCATCACTGAGCTCGACCTCATGCCAGCCGATCTCGCGCACCGGATTGCGGTCGACCCTGGAGCCGAGGGCCTTGGCGATCAATTGGGAGCCAAGACAGATACCCAAGACCGGGATATTCCGCTTCATGGCACACTCGACCATTCGGATTTCATGGCTCAAATGAGGATAGCGGGCTTCTTCGTCGACGTTCATCGGTCCACCGAGCAGAACCAGACCGTCGTAACCGTCGAGCTCCGGCCTTAAATCCGGTGAGCGGCCGAAATTGACATAGCGCAAGCGGAAGCCGGCGCCTTTGAAAAGAGGGTTGAGGGTTCCCAAAAGCTCGTAACCCACATGCTGACAGACCATCACTCGGACCACGATTCCATTTAATCCGGAAGATTTTTGCTTGTCATCGGTTTTTCCAGCTGAGGGAGCGGCTCCCCGAATTTGGCTGAAAAAGGTCTCGGGTCTCCAGTGAATCCGGTTCCCGGCCTTGTTCAAGTCGGGGATTATTTAAATATTAAATAATATCAAATACTTATATTGAGATATTTTCTGGAAACGACTCCATTTTGGTATGAGGATTGCTTGGTTAATGATTGTCTTGCGGGGGCATCCGCATTGCCCCAATGACCCCTACTTCCCATCGAAATCAAGCCCGAGTTCAACCGACACCCGTTCCGCCGCGGACCGATCCGCGAACTCCAGCTCGACCACCCCAAAACTCAGAACGGGGAAGCTCGGTGCTTCCACCGATTCCTCGAGTCGAACCCACGGTTCCGATGCGCCATTCGCTATTCAATGACGACCTAGTGCGCCGCTTGGAGGAGATGTGGTCCGGCGGCAATCCGGGCGATCCGCCAGCGGGAGGACCGCCTCCTTCGTCCTTGGATGGCGTGGTCACCGAAGTTTTTGAGACCTTCGATGATATTTTCGGTGAGACCGAAGAAGTGGAGGCCGCGGCCGAGTTGCCGAACCTGCCGCCTTCGGTCGAGGAGCTCTTAGGTTATCATCGCCGTTTCGAAAAAATTGAAGGTCCCGAACGGGAACGGCTCTGGCGCGATGCGATTGCACGACTCCGCACCGACGGCCATCCTCACCTGCCGCCGAACAGCGAGACTTACGCTTCCTTCCGGGCCCGACTCGACGCGCTCGGCCCTCACACCGGCGACCGCATCGTCTCACTCGGCCATGCTCTAACCCTGCTCCACAACCATGAAACCCTCGGAAGCACCACGCCCGATCGGCCGGTCGCGGTGGTGATCGGCCCGACTTCCGACCACAACGGAGCCTTTGCCAGTCATACCGGCTTTCCGGTCCTCGATTCCTTGATGGAAAGCGGTCGCTTTCATGTCCTCTATTTCGAATCGGCCAATGAAGCCGGCGCTCGCGACGCTCTGATGGCCGCCCATGAAGGCACCCACCGGCGGCTTCATACCGTCGTCTTTAGCGGCCACGGCCTGAATAGCGCACTGGCCTTGGAAGGGCCGGATCCGGCCCATCCTGAAACCGTGCTGGCCAGCCGGGAAGAAGACTTCATCGACATCGCGGATTTGCTACAGGGCGACCTCGGCGACTTGAACTCCATCCTCGAGCCCGATGGCCAGATCCTGATGTGGTCTTGCAGCAACGGTGCAGGCGGAGCCGGAGCCGTCAACCTGGCGAACGGGATGGCGGAGTCGGCGCCCGGCCGGCGAATCTACAGCACTCCCATCCCCAGCAATTTGACGCGGCTGGCGGTTCGCGAAGATCTTTCCTTGGATTTAGCTTGGCACGACACTGACGGCTATGTCGCAACTTATCGTGAAGGAGAGCCCAGCATATTTTCTCCGGAACATACCCGGGTCGCCGAGGCCTCCCAGCTGGGAAATAGGCGAACTGGCGCCAACAATTAACTTTGTGTTACGCTGATTAGATGAACGACAGTCCGCTGAATTTCCCCTGCGAGTTTCCAATCAAAGTCATGGGCCTCAAGCATTCGCGCTTCGTCCAAAACGTCGTCGACGTCGTGCTGTGCTACGCACCCGATTTTGAAGCCGCCAGCGTCGAGCTCCGGCCCAGCGACAAGGGGAAATATCTCAGCGTGACCTGCACGATCAACGCGATCTCTCAGGATCAACTAAACTTGCTCTACACCGCGCTCAAAGGCCACCCTGACGTCGCGGTCGTGCTCTAGCCCCCTCCTCTTCCAAGGTCGCCTCTCGTCGGCGCGGGCCGCCAACCCTCCAAAAATCGGTTTGACCGGGCCTATTTGTCCTCGCTCCCCCAGCGGCCACGGAGACCGATGGAAAAGGCGTTGGCCGAAGCTCCGACGAAGGAGCCGGCTCCGGTCGGTCCGCCGCTGCCGTCGTCAGTGATGGTGGTGCCGAACTCATGAACGTAAGCGGCATCCATACCGAGATGTTTGTTCAAATCGAAGCTAGCGCCAAAGGTCAGGTGATGCTGGATCGTCAGCGGAATGAGCAAGTTCCGGAAGGCGTTCTTGGGCGTGATCGGAGAGCGCCCGTAGTTGTAGCCCATTCGGAGCGCAACCGGGAAATCGAACTTCGGCGCGAAATCGTACTCGGCGCCGCCCGCGAAAACGTATTGGTCGCGCCATTCCAAGCCGCCCAAGGCCAGATCTTGGCCCAAGAAACCCGAGGACCAATTGATCCAACGGAAATCGCCGAGAATCTTCAAGCCACTGAGGGGCTCGACCGAAATACCGAACAAGACTTCCTGGGGAAGATCGAGGCCGGTGTTGAGGATGTCGGGATAGCGATCGAAGGCCTGAAAATGCTGGCGGGTGACGTACATCGCGCCGAGGCTCAGCATCTTAACCGGCTTATACTGAACGCCGATGCGAGCGCCGATACCGAGAGCGGAATCGGTGCGGTTGGTGCCGACGGTTTCGGGGAAACCCGGCGCCAAAGTGGCGTTGTCGGTCTGGAAGAAGGCGTAGTTGATGTCGAGGCCGGCGCCGATCGAGAGGTTGTCCAAAATCTTATAGGAAGCACCAGGGATGATTTTGAGATTGGCGTAGCGGCCGGAACGGTCGTAGAGGTTACCAGTGACCGCGCTGTTGAAGCGTGAAACCGGGAAGTCGACGTTGAATCCTGCCGAGAAGAAGGCTCCAACGCCCGCGGTTAGCTTGCCGCCAAACATCTCGAAAACGGCACTGCCCGATGGCAGCACAATCCCGTCATCGAAACCATTGACGAATACCGCGTCGGGATTGCCGGCCGGCGCGGCCGAGCTTCCCATCCGGGTATTGGGAAAGGCAACGGTGAAGCTCAAGTCGAATTGATTGCCGACGAAACTCATACCGGCGGGATTGTTGATGAGCGTGTTGGACGTCGGATCGTAGGCGACACCGGCGCCACCGATACCCATGCTCCGAGGACCTGAGGTGATCACGAGCAGACCGTTGCTGGCATGAGCCGGAACGGCCAGAATCAAAGTTAAAATTGGAAGGATCAGAGGAACGAGACGAAGAGATAAATACCGGAATATACTGATCATACCTTCCCCCTTTCGCGATTAGTTATAAACGATGCACAAAAAAATGCCCAATTATTTCAAAAAAAATTTTGCATGTTTGTTGTGCATCACATTACAATTTCAAGAACGGCGAGCCGGACCTGCCTTGGCTCGAGGGTGACTTTTTTTGCTTCGCGTCAAACGGCCGCGGCTTTTCGCCGCTGTCGGAGCCACCCGGCGCTTCTCCCGCGTCAAAATTCCCCGACCCTTGGCGTCCTCTTCCAACTCCTTAATCTTTGAATAGCGGTAGCGTGGCGACGCCTGAACCGCACTCTGGACAGCGGCAAAGGTCTCGGCACCAATTAAGCCGTCCTGCCTCAGAACCAGGGCAAGCTGATAGGCGCCGCGCACCGGTACCACTGAAGATCCGAAACGTTCAAAACGCTCGGGTTGGGTGTTCCTCTCCAGGTGAATGAAGATCTTCTCCACCCCGCCCCGTTTCGGCGGCAAGGATTGGGCGCTTCGGAGAATGAGTTGGCGATCGGCTTCGGGAACGCCACCGTCGGCCAAGGCCGATTCCAAGGAGGAAATATCGAGCTCACCGCGAAGGCAGCCGGCGTAAAGCGAAAAGGCCTCGGCGTCTTTTTCATAGTCATCGCCAAAAAGATACTCGCGGGCGAAAATTCGATCGAGCCTCCCCCGAAGCAAGGCCGCGGTCTTGAATCCAACTTGCTCGAAGAGCCGGTCGGGTCGCAATTCGAGCAGGGTCCGAAACCAATCCTTGAAGGTGATCCCGTCGTGCTCGACTCCGTCGCGCAGCATTTTTCCCTCGATGGCCGAGCGCAAGAAGGGCGGGCTCGCCGAAATGAAATAAATCGGATTCAGCGCGACGGCCTCGCCGGCGCCGCGGCGAAGGCCGCGAAGAATCTCGGGCATGCCGGGAATAGCTTGCTTGTCGACCGAGAGCTCGAGCGGAATCGAGAGCAATCCCCGCCAGGAAGAAAAGTGAGTCGACAAATAAGTCTTGTCGATATCCCAGATGAAGGCCGGACCGTCATAGGTCGGCGGCAAAGGCCGGTCATTGCGGAGGCTGAGTGGGTAGTCGCGGCTCATGAGCTTTCCCGGCCGGTCGGCCGCTCCATCAATCCCGCCAGCAAGTCCTGAATTTTCCGACCCTCGTAGAAAGCGCCGTAAACCGCCTTCACCATCGGCAGATCCAATTCCATCGATTGGGCCTGTTGGTAAACCGCCAAAGTGGCGGGAACACCTTCCACCACTTGATGGGAGGAGCCGAGGATCTCCTCTAATTTCTCGCCCTGGGCGTAGCGCAGTCCGGTGCGAAAATTTCGGCTCAAGGTCGAGCTGCAAGTGGCCATCAGGTCGCCGATGCCGGCCAAGCCGCCAAAGGTCGCCTCTTCGGCGCCCAGCGCCACCCCGTAACGAGCCATTTCGGCCAAGCCCCGGGTGACGATCAAAGCCTTGGTGTTGGCGCCGAAACCGAGGCCATGGGCCGCACCCGACATCAACGCGATGATATTCTTGAAGGCCCCGCCGATCTCGGTGCCAATGACGTCGCGAGCGGCGTAGAGTCGAAGCGCGCTGC
>JBIOXX010000309.1:0-4793 GCA_044869875.1 bacterium
CGCCAGGAATTGAACCGTTTGGTGAAGAGGTATCTCGACGACAGCCAAAGCGGAAATTTTCTCCAAGCCCAGACGGTCCTCCGTGACCATTTCGACCGGGCGACGCCCGAGGCTCAAAACATGCTGAGCTCGGCCCGACCCGAGGAGAAGGCTACCTTGCTCGGGCTTTACTTTGGGCCTTTTCGGCGCCGCGACTTGGCGCCGGCGACCGCCTTCCAAGTTTCGACTTGGATGGGCCAGGCCGGCATGTTCCGCGAGGTCGGCGTCACTTATGAGATCCGGCACGAGTCCCTGCGAGCCACTCTTTCCCTGGGCAACCTGGGCAACGTCGAGCCCCAGAACCGCGAGGACTTTTTCTCGCTGCATACCCATCCCGAGACCTACGTCGGCCCGGGTGGAAGAAAGATGGGCTACGAAAGCGCCGGTCACGTCAATACGATCATCCTGGGCGACGCCTCGATCAGCCGCAGCACCTTGAACATCCTTCCCTCCCAGGTCGACCTCCGGCTTTATCACACCAAGTCCCAGGAATATTGGCGGATGGGAAATCCGATGCGCTTCGGCGAAACTCCGCTTTTCATACCCGAGGGCAATCGCTTTAGGAATTGGGTGATCCATTCGCTGGGCCTGTCCAAAGTCGACGTGGCGCTGGACGAACAGGGCCGGCCTCAACGGATCGAGGTTAGTTACGGCGCCCGCCGGCTGGCCCGACTGCTCAACAGCGAATATCAAAGACAAAAGCAGTCTCTCGAAGCCATGAACACCGAGTTCGGGATTCCGGTGATCGTCAACGAAGCCGATTATGCCGGCTTGATGGCCGAGATGCCTTACGGAGTTCATTCGCTTTTCGAAAGCCGCTAGACCCAGGCCGATTTGAGATGAGGTTCGCGGCCGGGCGAAGGCGGGAAATCGAAGGGCAGGGGCCTTTCGCGGATTTGGTTTCGGCCGAGGCTCTTCATCGCCAGTTTCAAACGTCGCCGGAATTCCGGGACGCCGAGCGATTGCAAGTTCAGCGAGACCAGCAGATCGCCTTGAGGGCCGAGCAGGCCGGCGGCGCTGGCGACCAGCTTTTCGAAATCCTGGGCAAGATTGAAGGAGCGCTTCGGTCCCCGGCCGAAGCTCGGCGGATCGAGCAGGATCAAGTCGAAGCGCTCGCCGCGTTTCCCAGCTTTGGCCAGGAAATCCCAAGCATCTTCGGCCCGGTTTCGGCAAGGCCCGGCCGCGAAGCCGTTCAACTCACGGTTGCGGTCGAGCCAAGCCAGGGCCTTCTTCGAGAGATCGACCGACACCACTTCCATGGCACCGCCGGCCAAGGCCGCAATGCTGAAGCTGCCGGTGTAGCAGAAGAGGTTGAGGCAGCGCCGGCCCGCGGCCCGGCGGCGGGTTTCACGGCGGTTCTCGCGCTGATCGAGGAAGAGGCCGGAGTGGGGCCCCTGGCCCAAGCCGACTTCGAAGCGAAGGCCGTCTTCGGCGACTTGGAGGGTTTCGGCCTCGACCGAGGCCAAAACCTCGCGGCGTTCCGGCAAATTGGCGACGAAATGACAGCGGCCGCTGCGCTCCGGAAAAATTAGACCTTGGACCTCGGACAAAGCCTTCTCCAAAGCCGACATCGATCGAATCCAATCCTCGCTCTCCAGCGTCGCCAGCCAGGAGCCGGCGTAGGCCTCGATTTCGAGGCCGGCCAAGCCGTCGGCTTCGCCATGGACGAGGCGGAAAGCCTCCAGGCCTTGAGCGCGGACCGCGGCCTCGCGCCGTCGCCAAGCGCGCGTCAAAGCTGCGGAAAGTCCTTCTTGAAAACTAGGCATTGATTCGTTAGTGCCAAGCTCGCAAGATTCGACGCAAGCCCTAATTTTGAGGTCGCCATGAACGCCCCCGAATCCAAGAACAGTTTCGACAGCCTCCAGACCCTCGAGGCCGGGAAGCAAAAATACCAAATCTTTCAATTGAGCCGCTTGGCCGGCCGCTTTCCCGAGGTCGAGCGCCTGCCCTTTTCCTTGAAGGTCTTGCTCGAGAATTTGCTGCGCTACGAAGACGGCAATACGGTCAAGGCTTCCGACGTCGAGGCCTTGGCCAAATGGAAGGCCAAAGCCGAGCCGAGCAAGGAAATCGCCTTTAGGCCGGCCCGGGTCCTGCTCCAGGATTTCACCGGCGTCCCGGTCGTCGTCGATTTGGCGGCGATGCGCGAGGCCATCGTGAAGATGGGCGGCGATCCCAAGAAGATCAACCCACTCCAGCCGCTCGACCTGGTCATCGACCATTCGGTCCAGGTCGACAGTTTCGGCAATCCCGGCGCCTTCAAGATCAACGCCGAGCTCGAGTTCCAACGCAACCAAGAGCGCTACCGCTTCCTTCGTTGGGGCCAGAAGGCCTTCGAGAACTTCCGGGCGGTTCCGCCCGACACCGGCATCGTCCACCAAGTCAATCTGGAGTACCTCGCGCCGGTGGTTTTCACTCTCAAACTCGGCCAGGCCTGTGACGGCAAAACTTTCGCCTATCCCGATTCCTTGGTCGGCACCGATTCCCACACCACGATGATCAACGGCTTGGGCGTGGTCGGTTGGGGCGTCGGCGGGATCGAGGCCGAAGCGGCGATGCTCGGCCAGCCGATCTCGATGCTCATTCCCCAAGTTGTCGGCTTCAAGCTTCACGGAAAGCTCCCCGAAGGCGCCACCGCCACCGATTTGGTTTTGACCGTGACTCAGATGCTGCGCAAAAAAGGCGTGGTCGGGAAATTCGTCGAGTTCTACGGCCAAGGGCTCTCCAGCTTGAGCCTGCCCGACCGGGCGACCATCGCCAACATGGCGCCGGAATACGGCGCGACCGTCGGCTTTTTCCCGGTCGACGAGGAAAGCCTGCGCTACCTCGAGCTCAGCGGCCGCGGTGCTTCGGTCGAGCTGGTGAAGAAGTACTGCCAGGCTCAGGGCCTTTTCCGCACCGACGCCACCCCCGATCCGATTTTCTCCGACAGCCTCGAGCTCGATCTGGGCACGGTCGAGCCCTCGCTGGCCGGCCCCAAGCGGCCTCAGGACCGGGTACCGCTGCACCGGTCGAAATCGATGTTCCGCGAAGCCCTGCACGAGATGGTAAAGGGCAAGCTGGAGAAGCTCGATCCGAAGCGGATCGGCAATTGGCTATCCGAAGGCGGCTCCCAAACCGCTTGCCTCCACCTCGAACCGAAGCGCGAAGAGTTGGGCGAGCTTGGCAAATGCGCAGTCCTCGATCACGGCAACGGCCATGTCTCCCACCTTGAGCAGGGCTCGGTGGTCATCGCCGCCATCACCAGCTGCACCAACACCTCCAACCCTTCGGTGATGCTGGCCGCCGGCTTGGTGGCCAAGAAGGCGGTCGAGAAAGGTTTGAGCACCAAACCCTGGGTCAAGACCAGCTTGGCGCCGGGTTCCCTCGTCGTCACCGAGTATTTGAAAAAGGCCGGATTGATGCCGGCCTTGGAGAAGCTCGGCTTCCACCTCGTCGGCTACGGTTGCACGACCTGCATCGGCAACAGCGGGCCTCTGCCCGAGGCGGTGGCCGAGGTGGTGGAGAAGGAAGACTTGGTCGTGTCGGCGGTGCTTTCGGGCAATCGCAACTTCGAGGGGCGAATCAACCCCTTGGTCCGCTTCAACTACCTGGCCTCGCCGCCCTTGGTCGTGGCTTACGCCTTGGCCGGGCGGATGGACGTCGATCTCTACAAAGAGCCGCTGGGGAAGAACGAGCGTGGCCAAGAGATTTTTCTGCGCGACGTTTGGCCGAGCCAAGCCGAGATCGACGCCGCGATTCGGGCTTCGATCCACGCCGAGATGTACGGCAAGACTTACGCCGACGTCTTCAAGGGCGACGAGCGCTGGCGCTCGCTTGAGGTGCCGGAGGGCGAGACCTTCCAGTGGGACCCGAATTCGACCTACGTCAAGTATCCGCCCTATTTCGAAAACATGCCCAAGCAGCCGGCGCCGGTTCAGGATCTGCGCAGTGCCCGGGTTTTGGCCCTGCTCGGCGACTCGGTGACCACCGATCACATCTCGCCGGCCGGTTCGATCAAGGCCAGCTCGCCGGCCGGTAAATACCTCCAGTCGCTGGGAGTGAAGCCCGAGGAGTTCAATTCTTACGGCGCCCGCCGCGGCAACCACGAAGTCATGATGCGCGGGACCTTCGCCAACATCCGTTTGAAGAACCTGATGCTGCCCGGAACCGAGGGCGGCATCACCCTCCACCTGCCCGACGGCGAGCAGATGTCGATTTACGACGCGGCGATGAAATACCAGAAAGAGGGCATTCCGCTGGTGGTCTTGGCTGGCAAGGAATACGGCACCGGCTCCTCCCGCGACTGGGCAGCCAAGGGCACCAACCTTCTCGGGGTCCGCGCCGTCATCGCCGAGAGCTTCGAGCGGATTCATCGCAGTAACTTGGTCGGGATGGGAGTTTTACCGCTTCAATTCGAAGAGGGTCAGACCTGGTTAAGCCTCGGTTTGAATGGCCGCGAGAAGGTGAGCATCGAGGAGATCGATGCCAAGCTCAAGCCCTTCCAAAAGCTTCAAGTGAAAACGGTGGGTGAGCCAGGCGAAGAAAAAGTTTTCACCGTCACCCTGCGGATCGACACGCCCGACGAGGTCGCCTACTACCGCCACGGCGGCATCTTGCAATATGTGCTGCGGCAGCTCTTGGCATCGTAGTAGCAAGGGGCTTTAGCCCCGCTCTGGCGCCGACAGGCGCCATTGGTTGCGCAATACTGACGGCGCTTCGCGCCGTTGGCGGGGCTAAAGCCCCTTGCTACTTTATAGTATAAAAAACCCCGGCCC
>JBIOXX010000310.1:0-11975 GCA_044869875.1 bacterium
CCTTGGAGAGTTCTGTACAGAGTCTTGAGGCGGAGTAGATCGAGGATGCCGTTGTTGCTGAAGAGAGTGAGAAGGCCGAAACCGAAGATGATGAAGAGCGAGCCGCCGAGAAAGATTCGGGTCAGCATCGGTTTGATGCGGCGATCGCGGACGGGTTTTTTATTTTCCGATTTCGAGCGCAAGAATCCTCTCCCAGGGATTTTGCAGCGATAGCATACTGTCATCCTGAGCGCCAGCGATACCCAAACTACGGGCACAAGAGGATCTCAAACCCACCAAGGTGGTAGGAGATCCTTCGCTGGCGCTCAGGATGACCTGCTAAAATAAATTTTCTTGCTTGATCTTCGCTTCGGCTGAAGGCGGCGTCGGCCGAGCTAGGCCGAAGTACTGATAAGCCAAATCGGTGGCGACACGGCCACGGGGGGTGCGCTGGAGGAAGCCGCATTGGATGAGGAAGGGCTCGTAGACGTCCTCGATGGTGTCTTTCTCCTCGCTGATCGCGCTGCTCAGGGTCTCGACTCCGACCGGACCGCCGCCGAATTTTTCCATAATTGTTTTCAGGATTTTGCGGTCCATGTGGTCGAAGCCCTTTTCGTCGACTTCCAGCATTTCGAGGGCGGCTCGGGCAACCACGGCGTCGAGCAGGCCGGCGGCCTTCACCTGGGCGTAATCGCGGGAGCGTTTGAGCAGGCGGTTGACGATGCGGGGCGTGCCCCGGGCCCGTTTGGCCAGCTCGGTGGCGCCTTCCTCGGTGATCGGCACATCGAGGATCCGGGCCGAGCGCTTGACGATGGTCGCCAACTCCTCGCTGCTATAGAAATCGAGCCGAGCCACGACGCCGAAGCGGTCGCGGAGCGGCGAGGTCAGCAAGCCGGCCCGAGTCGTTGCCCCAACCAGCGTGAAGCGAGGCAAGTCGAGCTTGATCGTCTTGGCCGAAGGGCCTTGGCCGATGACAATGTCGAGCTGGAAATCCTCCATCGCCGGATAGAGGATCTCCTCGACCGTGGTGTTGAGCCGGTGGATTTCGTCGATGAAAAGGACGTCCTTCTCTTCCAAATTGGTCAACAGAGCCGCCAGGTCGCCGGGCCGTTCGATGGCCGGACCCGAGGTCGACTTGATGTTGGCGCCCATCTCGTTGGCGATGATGTTGGCCAGCGAGGTCTTGCCCAGACCCGGCGGACCCGAGAAGAGGCAATGGTCCAGCGGCTCGCCGCGCTGCTTGGCGGCTTGAATGAAAATGGCGAGCTTTGCTTTGATGCCGGTCTGGCCGACGTAGTCGGCGAGGCTTTGAGGACGGAGCGAGCGGTCGATCAGCTCCTCTTCGGGAAGAGCCGCGGCGGCGTCGAGATGGAGATTTTCTCGCGACATGATTCTTCCGGCCTTAGCTTATGGCTTCTCCTAAAACAACAGCGAAAATCTCACGTCTTCGGGCGAAACCCGGTCGCCACGCTGCTCCAGCCGAAGGTGCTCGATATCGACCCGCGCCGGTTTGGAGCCGAGGCGAGTTTCGAAGCTCAAATCGGAACCGGGCAAATTGAAGGTTCGGTAATAGGGGTCATCGCCCGCCTTGATCTTTCCGGCGACATGCTTCTTCATCAAGGCCTGGACCATCGGCTCCAAATCGATCTCGCCCAAGCTTTGACCTTTGCGGAAGATCTCGACCCGGTAGCTTTCGGCCTTCCGTCGGGCGCAGAGCGGCGGCGCACTGCCGTCATTGGAACAGTCGGCGGCGCTTTGGTCGGGATTCAAGAATTGAATGGCCGAAGATTCGAAATAAAAATCGTAGCCTCGGATGCTCAGGCTCTTGGCCGAACTATCCTCGATGAAGTTGATGTTCACCACTTCGGCGTCGAGCTGCTCCTCCGGGAGCGAGGTGTCGCGGCGCAGGAGACGAAAAACGTCCTGGGTTGAGCAGGTCGCTTCTTCATTGTGCCGGCTACGGAGCAGCTCGCCGAAATAAGGTTTCAGGGCTTCGCAGCCGAAATTATTCTCGACATAGGAGACTTGGCTTTCGAGTCGATTGCGGATTTCGGGGCCGAAAGCCCTCAAGCGACCTTGATCGATGGGTAGGGTCCCACCGAGTATTTGCTGAAGGCGGCGCTTTTGGCTGGCTTGGGTCAAGGGCACGGCGCTCCAAGGACCGGTGACGGTGGCCAAAGCAATCAGGCTGAGACTAACCGGAATCCATGCAATGTGAGGCCGTCGCGAAAGGACGAGATAGAGGCTCAAGGCGACTCCCCAACCCAGCAAGAGAAGGCCATAGTAGCGCGGCGGCGTCCAACCGAAGTTCTGCACCAGCCGGAAAGCTTGAAAGAGGAAGATCGCCAAGAAGGGCAGCAGGGCCAAGAAGAAACCGCGCCGGTAGATCTTCAGCCAGCGCTGCCGAGCTTCCTCTTCGAGCGGGTAGAGCAGCAAGTACGTCAATAATCCGGCGCCGCCCAAGGTTAAGAAGGCGCCGACGCCGGCGGCATAAAGGGCCGAGCCGCTCAAGAGCTTTTGCAGCATCCAGATTGCCAACAAGGCGCCGATGGCGACGGTCAAAGGCAGTAGAATGAACTGGGCGAAGAACTTGAGAGCGCGAGGATAAGGCCGAGGCTCGGTTTCCAAGTTGTCGAAATCCTCGGGAACCCCGGCGAGAAAAAACCAAGTGTTGAAAATCCCGAGGATGGCCGTCGAAAAAATAACGTAGAAGAAATCGAACGGAAAATTCTTCAGGATGCCGCGCAGCACCGCCAAGAAAAGCGCGATGCCGAGCATCAAGGTGGCTGAGAAAAGCAGGGCCAGGAGAAAACGGAGGAAGATGCGGCGGTTGTATTCCCAAAAGGCCCGGGGCTGGCGACGGCCGATAAACGGCGCATAGGCGGCGAAGAGATGGAGGGCCGCGGTCAGGCCGGCGACCTCCAAAACGAAGGCGATGGGGTTTCCGGCCAGCTCGACGCTCCGGATCCGGAAATAATAGAGTCCGAGGGTCACCGCTCCGATCAGCAGCGGCGCCATGGTTTTCCAAGGTGGCTTCCAGCGCCGCTCCGCAATCAAGCTCAGGCTGTAGAGCCAAGAAATTCCCAGCAGGCAGGGAAGCAGGGCTTCCCAGCGGGAAAACTCGTCGCCAAATCCCTTAGTTAAGATCCCGTGAATGACCAGCCCGGTGGCTAAAGCCGCGACGATCAAGACGCCGGGGAAGCGCTGCCAAGCATGGCCGGCTGAGCGCAAGATGGTCCTCAGTCCGCTGGAAGCTTCGTCGTTCGGAGATTGCATCGATTTCCTTTCTTCAAATCCCGAGCGGAATTCTTAAGACAAGGCCTTGAGCCCCTCGCGCACCAGCTTCTCCAAGGGAAGCTCGGTCGAGCCGGGCACCGATTTGAGCGCCCGCTGGGCTTCCTGGCGGGTATAGCCCAGGTTCATCAGAGCGCTGGTTGCCTCTTCGGAAAGCGAGGCCGGAACCAAAGGATGGAGCTCGGCCGAAGAGTCGCTGCGCCCAAGCCAGGCCAGGACCTTGTCCTTGAGCTCGACGATCAGGCGCTCGGCCGTCTTTTTGCCGATGCCGGGGATGGCGGTGAGCCGCACCAAATCCTCGCTGCGAATCGCCGCCGCCAAGTCTTCGACCGGCAGGCCCGACATGATGGTCAGGGCCAGCTTGGGGCCGACGTTGCTGACTTGGATCAGCTTCAGGAAGAGCTCCTTCTCGGAGGCTCGCTTGAATCCGTAGAGGCTGATGTTGTCCTCGCGGACGACGGTGTGGATCTTGAATTCGACCTCGGCGCCGGGCAGAGGCAGCGAGAGCAGGGCGTTCTTGGGAAGGAAAACCAAATAGCCGACGCCGCCGGTCACCACCACCGCGTAATCGGGTCCGACTTCGGAAAGAGTTCCTTGGAGGTAGGCAATCATCCGACTTTCACCTTTTGAGCCATCCGGTAGGAATTCATGTGGCAGAGAGCCACCGCCAGGGCGTCGGAGGCGTCGGCGAAGGCCACGCCGGGCAGCTTGAGCAGGGCCTTCACCATTTTTTGAATCTGATCCTTGGAGGCGTGGCCGTAACCGGTCACCGCCTGCTTGACCTGGAGGGCCGTGTATTCGTGAAGCGGCAGCTTGGCCCGGGCGACCGCGACCATGGCGGCTCCGCGGGCATGGCCGAGCTTGAGAGTGCTGCTGACGTTTTTGGCGACGAAGATGTTTTCGATGGCGACGGCGTCGGGAGTGAAGCGCTGGAGCAATTCTTCGACCCGATCGTGAATGAAACAGATTCGGTCGCCGAAGGCGAGCTTGGTCGGAGGGAAGATGCCACCGTTATCGACGTGGAGGCTTCGGCCCTTGATCTCCTCGACCAGCCCATAGCCGGTCACGATGCAGCCCGGATCGATGCCCAGTATCCTCATCCTGGTCCGTTCCTATTTTGCCAACTTCTCCATTTCGGCTTCGGAGATATCGAAGTTGGCGTAGACATTTTGGACGTCGTCGTGGTCCTCGACGTTCTCCATCAGTTTCAACATTTTTTCGGCGGCATCGCCGCTGAGTTGGATCGAATTCTGGGGAACCAAACCCAAGGCCGCCCGAATCGGCTGGATGCCCTTGGCTTTGATGGCGTTGAGCACGGTCTCGAAGGTCGCCGGGTCGGTAGTGACGTCGAAGGCATCGCCCAGGTCTTGGATGTCCTCGGCGCCGGCATCCAGAGCCACTTCCATCAGCGTCTCTTCGCTGGCCGCCTTCTTGTCGACGGTGATGGTGCCCTTCTTGTGGAAGATCCAACCGACCGAACCGCTCTCACCCATGTTGCCGCCGCCCTTGCCGAGCAAATGGCGGATCTCGGCGACGGTGCGGTTCTTATTGTCGGTGAGAACCTCGATCATGATGGCGACGCCGCCCGGACCGTAAGCCTCGTAGGTGATTTCGTCGTAATTGACGCCTTCCATATCGCCCGAGCCGCGCTTGATCGCGCGCGCGATGTTGTCGTTGGGCATGTTCTCGGCCTTGGCCGCGTCGACCGCGGTGCGAAGGCGGGGATTGCCGGTGATGTCGCCGCCGCCCATCTTGGCTGCCACGGTGATTTCCTTGATCAGCTTGGAGAAGATGCGACCGCGCTTGGCGTCGGTGGCGCCTTTCTTGCGTTTAATCGTTGCCCATTTAGAATGACCCGACATTTGGAAAACCTCAGAAATTCAGTGGTTTAAAGCTTGGATCCCACATCGGGGATAACCGAGGCCGAGCTTTTTCTCAAGGGCAATTTCGCCGGAATCCCTAATCCAGACCATAGGTCGCGATGCCGAAGCGGGCCAAGGCCGAAGCCAGCCCGCCGTCCTCGGCGCGATGCAGGGCCAGGGCCAGCGAGCCCAAATGAAGGCGGCGGCGGAGCCGGCGCAGCTCCCAGCGTCGCTTGAAGTCGGTGAAGCTTCGCAGGGCCGAAGCGGCCGCTGGGGCCGAGCCCGAGGCATCGGCGACCTCTTTCAAGAAGGCCGTCGGTGCCAAGATCGCCTCGGGACCGAAGCGTCTCAGCCAAGCGCCGAAAGAGCTTCGCGGCGGCGCCAGGATGACCTGAGCGCCTTTCAAGATCGGCCAATAGAGCGCAGCGACGCGGTTCAAAGTGTGACTGAGGTCGGCCTGAGCCAGGAGTCGGTGGAGGGGACGGTTTCCCAAGGCCTGGTCGAGGCGGGCCGAGATCTCATGGACCTGTCCGTAATTCAGCGAGGACTCTCGAATCAGCCCGTCTTCGTCGACTCGGATCGGGCTGAGCTCGGTGCTCAAGTCGGCGGCTTCACGATGCCGGCGAAAGGCGGCGTGGTGCTTGGCTTCGCAGCGAATGCCGGAATTGAAAATCCGGCGAAAGCTCTCGGCCGGCAAGCCGGCCTCATTTGAGGATTCCTCCTGGGTCCGTAGAATCCGGCGCAAACCCTTCAAGCCTCGAAAGAGCTCGGGCGGCGGCAGGGCCCCGCCGGCGAAAAAGAAGGCCGGTGGGAAGCGCTTGAACAAAGTCGCCAGGGCATTGAGCGGAATTCCCTTGGGCAACGGCAGGGTTTTCAAGCCGACGGTCAGGGCGCCGAGCTCGGCGTAGATCCACTCCGGATCCTCGGAAGGGAGCAGGTAGAAATATTCTCCCTCGCGGGCTCCGGCCTCGAGCAGGCCCATGCCGAAGTGCTTGGCCTTGGACTTGACGAACCACCAGGGCAGATCATGGTAGGCGCCACCATACTCCAGGCCCAGTGCCGGCGACTCGGCCTTGAGCTTGGCGACCTCATAGAAGCGTTGGACCAAAGTCCGGGTCATGGGTTTATTCTACTGCAGCTCGAAGGTCTTCTCGAAGGAGAACTGGGTGTTGGCGACGACGTCGTGGATCGTGATCATGACCCGGTATTTCCCGAGCGGCGATTCCCGGGAAAGCTTGATCTGGTTGGCGAAGAGCATGCTGGGCTTGTCGTCCTTCAAGACCTTAGTCAGCTCGACGACCTTGGGCTGATTGACGACGATCTTGCCTTCGGGGCTCTCGACCAAGAGATCCTCGTCGACCGAGGCTTCCTGCTTCTCGTTGGTGGTCAGGCCCTGGATCTTGAAAAAGATGAAGATCAAATCGCCGCTGCGGAAGACCCCATCCTTGCGGATTTGGCCCGGCGCCGGTCCGTTGGCGAAATAAAACTCGACCAGGTTGAGCTTATCCGAGGTCGAAGCCGGCAGTGGGTTGGGATTGCGCGGCTTATCCTCGGGCTTGGCCTGAGGCGTGGTGTCGTTCTTCGGCGCTGGCGCCGGAGTCGGGCTGCGCGGCAGGGGCTTGGTACCCGGCAAGAATACCCGCCAGCCCTGCCAAGGGCTGAGGCCGTAGTCGCGGCGGATGAAATTATCCTCGTTGCGGAATCCGGTCCAAAGCACCGCTAGCACCGCAAAAATCGCGGCCGCGGTTCCGATCCAAGCCGCCTTCGAGGCCGGCTTGGCGATCACCAAGGTATCGGCCACCAAATCGCCGAGTCTTTGCTTGTGCCGGGTAAGCGCCATCAAGGGATAGCCGAGGAAATAATCGAGCGGCCGGAAAAAGTTCCGGAGCAGGGCCGAAGTTCCATCGGGCGGTTCGCCGTTGTCGAGGACGACTTGGCGCTTGAGCAGAGCCTTACCGGGCGTGGAGCCGGTGAGGAATTCGAGAGCCGCGTAATAGAGGATGAAGACGATCGGCAAGCTCAAAAAAAGCACGAAGGAAAAGAGCGGCCGGGTCGGGCGCATCCAAAGCACGAGGCCGTAGAGCAGGCCCAAGGAAAGGCAGAGATCCGCCGCTTCGGCGATCAAGCGGCTCAAAGTCGAAGCCAGGGGAGTTCGTCCCAGATCGACCGCCGGCAGGTAACGCCGAGTTTTCTTGATCACCAGGGTCTTGGCCGCCCGGTCGCCCAGCCTTTGCTGGAGCGGCGAGGATTCCATCGCGATCACCGCGATCAAGAAGCCCAGCGGATAGTCGATGAGGCGGAGGAAGTTCCGGATGAAGACATTGCCCAAGGAGGCCGGCTGGCCGTTCTCCTCGATGACCCGCAGCCGGCAGACCAGCTTGCCCAGGGTGGCGCCGACCACCGACTCCATTGCAACGTAATAAAAGAAGAGGACGCCCAAAGTCAGGCCAAGATGAATCATAAACCGACCCTGGCCTTGGTGCAGGGCCTGCATGGTCGGCATGTCGAAGAATTTGAGCAGACCCCAACCCACTAACCAATAAACGTAGAAACCGAGCAGCGAGTCGAGAAAGAAGGCCGCGAAGCGATCCCGGGAAGGCGCTGGAGTATAAGTACCCACCGGTTGGGGCCGGGGCGGCGGCATTCGAGGTTCGGGATGGACGATCATCGGCGCCGGCGGTGGGGTATAGACCGGGTCTTGGCGCGGCGGCGGTCCCCGGCGTTGGACCGGGACCGGCTCGGCCATCGGCGTCGTCGTTTCGTCATGGATGACGACCCGAGACGATTTCTTCTTATACTCGATCTCGGTCAGTTCTTCGTCATCGTCGTCGTCCCAATTCAGGGGCATGGCTTCCTCACGAGGCGGGCATTTGTTGCAGCGCGTCACGCGCCCAGCCCGGATCGTCGGTGATGATAGCATCGACGCCCAGGCCGATGCACGCCTCTAATTGGGCGGAATCATTGATGGTCCAAACGATGACTTTTTGATTTTTGGTGTGGGCCCGGTCGACTTTTTTCTTTTGGAGCAAACCGAAGGATGGATGGATCGAATAGGGCTTCAAAAAATTGGCCGACCAACCGTGTCTCATCGGCAGGGGCGAGCGCTCGAAGAGCAAGAGTCCCAACCTCAGGGCCGGGTTTAGGGCTTGGAGTCGCAGGAGGATGGTCGGATTGAAGGAGCTGATGACGGCCCGGCGCAGCAGCTTGAACTTGAGAATGAGCTCGGCCACGTCGAGCTCGATGCCGCGGGAGCGAACGTCCATGCCCTTGATCTCGATGTTCATGACCTTGAGGTCCTTGCCCCGGTCCAAGACCTCGGCCAAGGTGGGAATCCGCTCCCCCCGGAATTGGGGACCCTTGCGCGAGCCAAAGTCGAGCTTGCGCAGCTCCTTGAGGCTCATTTTATGGAGATCGCCTTCTTTTCCGCTCAGCAGCTTGGTCTGGCGGTTGTGAGTGACCACCACTTCGCCGGAGCCGCACTTCCAAACGTCGAATTCCAAGCCGTCGGCGCCTTGTTGGATGGCCAGGTCGAAGGCGGCCATCGTGTTTTCGGGCGCATGGGCGCTGGCGCCGCGGTGGGCGATGATCAGGGGCTGGGTCATCGGTCCTTGCCTCCGGCCTCTTGAAGATGAAGATAGCTCAGAGCGGCGATGGCCGCGGTCTCGCTGCGCAGTACCGCCGGGCCCAAGGAGGCGGATTCAAAGCCGGCGGCGGTGGCCGCGCGGCATTCCTTTTCGCTGAAGCCGCCCTCCGGTCCGACCAAGAAGACTCGCGACCCCGGATTTCCTTTTAAGATTTGGGGCAGGAGGGGAGCCTTGGAGCGCTCGCGAAGCAGGATGCGGGCGCTGGTCTTCGCTTCGCCAGACAGGCGATCGAGAAAGGAATCCAAACTTTCGGGCTCGTCGATCCGCATGAAAGTGTTTCTTTCACATTGTTTAAGCGTCTCTTGTGAAATTTTTCTTAAACGATTGATTTTATTCAAAGATATAGCTTCCGATTTTGGGATGCTGCCTTGGCTGAGTTGCAGCAGGCTGAGCCGCTCGGCACCCAGCTCGGTGGCTTTTTCCACCAACCACTCCAGTCGGCTCATTCGAATCAGGCCGATTCCCAGCCAAGCCGCTAAGCCTGGGACGGCCGAAGCGGCCGAGCCTTCGATCCATAGGCCGTGCAAAGCCTTACCTTGAGCGACTAGACGAGCCACGCCGCGCCGCCCATCGGGCAGGCTGACCTCGAAGGTGGCGCCGGGCTTGATCCGCAGAACTCGCACCAAGTGACGTCGCTGCTCGGCGGAAATTTCGAAGCGTCCATCGGGTTCCGGGATTTGGGCGAGGGGAAAGACCGGCATTCGCCTCCCTACTTCATTCCCATCCGGAGGGCGCCATCGAGGCGGATGACCTCGCCGTTGATCATGGGATTCTCGACGATGTGCTTTGCCAGAGCGGCGAATTCGGCCGGTCGGCCGAGGCGCTTGGGAAAGGGCACCTGCTCGCCCAAGGATTGGCGGGCGGCTTCGGGAAGCAGGGCCAGCATCGGGGTGTCGAAAATTCCGGGCGCGATGGTGACAGCGCGGATGCCGAAAGCCGCCAAGTCCCGAGCCAAGGGCAAGGTGAGGGCGGCAATGCCGCCTTTGGAAGCGGCGTAAGCGGTTTGGCCCATTTGGCCGTCGAAGGCGGCGATCGAAGCGGTGTTGATGAGGACGCCGCGCTCGCCGTTTTCGTCGGCTTGATTTTCGGACATCAGCTCGGCGGCAAGACGACAGACGTTGAAGGTTCCCACCAGATTGACCTTCAAGGTGAGCTCGAAGGAGTCGAGATCGACGGCCTTGCCTTTTTGCAAAGTTTTAAGGGCGAAGGCGATGCCGGCGCAGTTGACGGCGACGTGAAGCCCGCCGAATCGGGCCTTGGCCGCGGCCAAGGCTTGCTTGACCTGATCGCCGGAGCTGACGTCGGCCGGCGTGAAGAGGGCGTCGATCTCTTTGGCCGCCTTTTCGTTGTCTTCCTTCGGCAGGTCGATCACCGCGACGTGGGCGCCGCTCTTGGCGAAGGACTCGGCCACCGCCCGGCCCAAGCCCGAAGCTCCGCCGGTCACCACCGCCGTCTTGCCTTGTAGATTCATTTCAACCTCAACCTAACGACTCGATCTTAATTTTTCCATTTTCGATGGAGAGGGCGCGCTTGCCTTGAAGCATCGCTCGCATCTCCTCGCCGATCAGCTCGCTCACCCGCGGCGAGCAGAGCCCCTTTTCGACCCATTGCTTGGGGTCGCTCATATTATCAAGCACAATCTTGCGCAGCTCCGAGGTGGTGAAGAGGTGGCGGGCGGCGATCTCGTAGCGCTCGCTCAAGACCCGAAGATAGGCGCCGAGCAAGTCGACGACTCGGGCTTGGACCGCGCTGGGAATGCTGGCCTGAGGCACCGCCGGCAGCTCTTCGCTCGGCTTGTCGAGATGGAATTTGATTTTGTCGATGATGTTTTTGCCCTGACGTTGGATTTCGCCGGAGTTGAGGCCGCGGAATTTGCTGAGCTGATCGACCGAAGTCGGGCGGGCGTTGGCGATATGGAAAAGGGTTTCATCGTCGGCGATGCGGCGCCGCGGAATGTTGAGCGCCCGGGCCCGCTGCTCGCGCCAGGCGACGAGCTCCCTCAGGATGGCGAAGGAGCGGGCCGAGATCCGGCCGCTCTTGGCGAGCTTCTCGGCGATCTCGGCCGAATTGTCGGAGTAGAGCCGGCTGTTTTCATAATAGGCGCTGAGCTCGAAAGCCCATTCCTTGCGCCCCAGCTTTTCGAGGCGGCCGAGCAGCCGGTCGCCGATTTCGACCAAGTATTGAACATCGGAGATGGCATATTTCTTCAGCTCCTCGCCAATCGGTCGCTTGAGCCAATCGGTGCGGGCGTGACTCTTGCCGACGTTGAGGCCCAACTCCATTCGGATCAAGTCGCGGAGGCTGACGCTCTCGCCCAAGCCTAAAAGCGACGATGCCTCGAAAGTGTCCAGAGTCGGCGAGGCCGTAATGCCGTAGCTATGAAAAAGGCATTCCTGGTCGCCGTGGGCGCTGTGCAGGACTTTGAGAATCTTAGGATCCTGGAGGACCTCGAGCAACGGCGCCGTCGATTCGGGGCGCAGTGCCAGGGGGTCGACCAGCCAGGATTCCTCGCGGGTGGCGACTTGGATCAAGGCGAGCTTGGGAAGATAGGTGCTCTCGCGGATGAACTCGGTGTCGAAGGCGATGATGTCTTGAGCGGCAAGTTTCTCGGCAAGGGCCTTCAAGGTCTCGGGCCGGTCCACCAGGTCGAAATGTAAATTCATGGGTGGACGCTAACACGTCCCTCGCCGGCTAGCAAACCACTCCCGGCGGAAGATGGCCTTGCTCATAGGGCATCGGGATTCGGAAGAAACGGCGGCGGACCAGGTTTCCGGCCGCGTCCTCGGTCAAGATGACGTCGAGGTGGTACCACCGGGAATCGCCTTTGAAGCGGGCATAGACATGTACCATATATTCATCGGGCTGAAGGGCCGGGCCCGTGACCATCGCGCCGGGCTGGGGCGGGGCGGGCACCGAGGAGGCCGGCGCGCTCTTGGACTGAGCTTCGACGATGACATTGGGATCGCTCGGCGTCAGGGGCTTGGGCGCGGTTTGGCGATTGGTCATGAAGTTTTGGAAGGACCAAGGAATGATGTGGGCATGCCTGAGCTCGACTCCCGGTCCATAGTAGGCCTCGATTTCCTTAATTGCGAAATCGACCCGGCGCCGATCCTCGGCGCTTTGCGGCGGATGCGGATTGTAGGGCGGCGGTTCGGGCAGCGCCATGATCGCCATTTCGGCTGATGGGGGCCGGCGG
>JBIOXX010000311.1:0-9031 GCA_044869875.1 bacterium
AAAAGCGTCACGAAGCCGCCCGGCGAGGTGGTGGATTGGCTGAGAATCTGGGGGCCGCTTCCACTGCGGGTGGAATAGAGAGTCACTTGGGAGGGACCGAGGGCATTATTGGCGCCCCGGACATGGACGTCTAGGTTGGCGGAGAATTGAGTACCGGAACCGCCGCAGCCACCCAGCGGAAAGGCGAGGCTGCAGAGACCTAGTGCCCATATAGAAGACTTAGCGAATCGAGACGCGTGCATGGGGCCTCCTTTTATTGCGAGGCACTATATAGAAGGGGGAATTAGCGGTCGAGAAATCATGACCTAAGGCGACAACTTTCGCGGAATTGAGGCGATTCTATCATTAGGGCCCGGCAATTTAGGGCCCTTTCATGTCAGACCGCATCCCTGCCACCACCTCCCTCGCCATGGCCCTGATCGATTATGTCTGCGCCCGGCGCGACTGCGGAAAAATCCTCGAAGAGCTGGATCTCGAAAAGTACATCGATCGCGAATTGGTCTTCGACCGGGGTCAAGCCGGCGACGGGCTCGTCACCTTGAAAGTCAACGGCAAGGACGCCTTCGTCATGAACGAGATGGGGACGATCTCGAGCCTCGATGGCCAAAGCGAATACTCCTTCTGCGATCCGATCCCCGAAGCCTCCTGTAAAAATCAGGTCAAGACGATGATCGCCGCCCTGTTCGGCAAGGAAGAGTTGAAGCAGACCTCCTTGACGCCGAACGAAGAGGAGCAAGCTCGAAAACTGCGTGAAGCCATGGGGCTGGGCGCACCGCCGGCAGCGACGCCGGAAGCTACGGCCACGAAGGAGCCAAGCCCCCTTCCCCCCGGTGGCGGGACTTTCCTTTATGATCGATGGAAGGGCTGGCGTTTGGGCGGCGAGATCTTCTTGAATCACTACCAAGGTCTGGGCGGCGGCGCCAAGTTGTGGCTGGGAATTCGCCAGGACCGCTGGGATTTCCGAGTCAATCTTCAAGGCGAGAGCATTAAAAAATCGGGAGACAAGGACGATTTTAGCTTCGGCCTGACCTTGGAGCCGGTCTTTCATTTGCGGGAGAGCCCGCTCATTTTCGATCCTTATCTCAACTTGCCCAGCCTTGGATTTTACCGGCTCTTCTCCGAGGAGGAGTCGGGAATTTCAGTCTCCCCGCTGGGAGGCGGCGTGCAATTCCACCTCCACGACGCCTGGGCGATTTACGCCGGCGCCCGCGGGGTGGTGAAGTTCGGCTTCGGTTCCGAACCGGTGGTCGGCGTCGAAGTTCCCTTGGGTTTCTCGGGGAAGTTCTGAATTCTTATGAAGGAAGCTTCGCCGCCAGAACGTCGAGCTTTTGAATCGAAGGCGGCTCGGCGAGAAGCTCCGGGGCCTGGGCCATCAGGGCCGAGGCGACTCGACCGCTTAAATGGGCTTGGCGACCGGCTTCATCGGGAAAAGCGTCGAAGATCCCAAAAGTTTTGGGACCCATCTTGATGGCAAACCACGCGGTGGTGGCCGGTTCTTCCTGAACGATGGGAAGGCCGCCGAGCAGAAAGCGCTCCACTTCCGTTTCTTTTCCAGGTTTCGCCTCTAATCGAACAAAGAGAGCTGTCTTGACCATAGGACCTCCCGGGGATGGTGTGTAGATTTTGTGACCCTTTTAGGGCTTCGGCGTCAAATAACCTCAGCATTAAACCACACCCCCAGGAGAGAAAATATGATGATCATTCATAGAGTTGAAAGCCTTTGCTTGGCGATGTTTTTGGTCGTCGGCTTTGCCGCCAGTGGAGCGCGGGCCGCGACTATCAACGTCACCGACGCCGCCGTGGCCGGCGCCTGTATTCCGGGAGGCGATCCCTGTACCGATTTTGACGGGAGCACCTGCAGCCTCCAGGATGCCTTGGACATTGCCGAATGCAATGGCGAATCCGACATCATCAATGTTGCGGCCGGCTTTTACGATGCCGATGCCGCCAATACCTTTTCCTACACCGCCGCCGACGGGGAGAATTTCTCGCTGGATATTATCGGCGCCGGGACAACTACCCTAATCGACGGCAATGATGCCGATTTGGGCATGGACCTCGACACCCGGTTTGCAGGCGGGGATGACGCGGGCGATATTTTCGTCTCCCAAATTGCTTTTGAAGACGGAAACTTCAGCGGGCCCGGAGGCGGCTTGGCGGTGAATACCGTCGACGCCGATGTCACGGTTCAAAACTGCAGCTTTATTTCCAACTTCTCCGATGAATGGGGCGGAGGCCTGTATGCCTTGGGCACCGGGGAAAGCGAGATGTTCTACAGCACCAATTTATTTTTGGACAACACGGCCAACTTCGATGACGGCGGCGGACTCTATGCCGAATCGGGCCAAGCCTCGATCACGGCCGTCAACAACATCCTCGCCGGAAACACCTCCAACGATGGAAGCGGCGGCGGCATGTTTCTCAACGCCAGCGTCGGCAACATCACGATCACCAATAATACCTTGTTCAACAACACGGCTACCAACGGCGACGGCGGCGGAATCGGATCCCAAGTCGATGACAGCGCCAGCACCTTCAATATCTACAATAACATTGTTTTCGGAAACACCGCCGGCACCAATGGCGACGATATCTGGACTTGCGAGCAAGGCGCGATCGTCAATCTATTCAACAACGATTTCACCGAATACTACAGCGAGGCATTGGATGGTGGCGGTTGCGGTGGAACCGCGACGCTGAATCAAGCCAACAATATTCCGGACGATCCTCTATTCGTGAACTCCGGCGCCGACGATTTCCATCTCCAGGCCTTGTCGCCGGCGATTGACACCGGAGATCTCGCCGCGCCGGCGATGCCGTCCACCGATTTTGACGGCAACCCCCGGCCCAGCGGCCCCCTGCCGGACATGGGCGCTTTGGAGTTCCAGGTCATCCCCACTCCGACCCCTACTCCTGTTCCCATTCCCACGCCGACACCGACACCGCCTGCCGTGGCGCTTCTCGAAGGCACCGGCTGCCAATTGAACGCCTCAGCAGTCGGGACGGGATTGATGGGCTCTTGGATGGTCTGGCTGTCGCTGGGCGGAATCGCCTTGGTTCGTCGATTCCGAAAATAGCGTCCGGTATTAATTCCTGATTTGTCGACCGGCCCCGTCTCGGAAAGAAGCGAGACGGGGCTTTTTTTAAGCTTTGTTCCCTACGCCTCAACGTCTTCGGCCACCGCCGCCGCGGAAACCGCCGCCACCACCTCCACCAAAGCCACCACCGCCGCCTCGCTCAAAACCCCCGCCGCCACCGCCGAAACCGCCGCGGTCAAAGCCGCCACCTCCACCGCCGCCAAAGCCACCGCGGTCGAAACCGCCGCCGCCCGAGCGCTGGTAGTTGTCGAACTGGGAAACCCGCTGGTTTCCCCGATCGCGGCTGGCCGAATCGCTGTTGAGCCGATTTTGCACATCGGGACTCGTCATGCTGTTACGCTGACCCATCGTTCCCGCGCTTCGTTCGGCACTGGCCTGGCTTGGCTGGCGTTGAGCTGGAGCTTGTCGCTCGGCAGGCGTCGTGCCCTCTTTTCTGGCTTGGGCTTGGGAAGTTCCCTGCAGGCCGGCCTGAGATTTGGCGTCGGTATTCGACCAACTGCCATTGTCGTACTTTTGCCAGCCGCTGTCGGTCTTGCGATAGACGTTGCCATTGTGGCCGGCATAGACGTCGTCGCCCTTCGCGACGAAGCCGTTTTGTCCCCGAGCCATGGCCCCGCTTTGTCCGGAGGAGGTTTGGTATCCGGCGACGGCCCGATCTCCTTGGCTGTAGCGGGCGGTCTGGGCCCAATCATTCCCTTGCTGCACGTAACTGGATCCCCAATGACTGTAGGCATTCCCGCCCTGACGGGTTTGGGCATAGGTGTTGGTGTAGGGATTGTAAGCCTGAGCCCCGGCGCGATAGCCGCCGTAAGGACCGTAGGCCGCCGCGCCCCGGGCATAGGTTCCGGTCGCGGGATTGTAGGAAGCTCCCCATCCCGCGCCGCCGTAGGGCCCGTAATATCGGGACCCACCGTAATAGCCGCCGGTCCAGGGATTGTAATAGGCCGCCGATCCATAGGTGTAGGGGCGCGGATAATAGACGCCGCCATAATAATAGGGCGGGTAATACCAGCCGCTTCCATAGGTAAGAGCCGCGCCGATGGCGGTGCCGACGATGAAGGCCCCCATGTATCCGGCGGTGTATCCGGTGGTGACGGTGTCGGGAGTGGAGTCGTAGATTTTCACGTAGGTGACGTTGTAGAGCGAGGAGCTCGGCGGAATGGTGTATATCTCCTGCGGCACTTTGTCGGCCACCGTCCAAGGTCCCTTGGGACTGTCGGCTTGGAACCAAACCCCATCCTTCACTAAATAATATTTTCCTTTGTACTCGATGACCTGCTGGGCGGTGTTGGTCGCGTATTTGAGATCGGTTTTCTCGATCGGTTTGAACTCGGGCTCGCCGGCATATTCGACGGTGGCGGTGGCGGTACGTTTCACCGTGGCCTTCTGCGGGATCTCGGCGCCGATGACCGCCTCCGAGGCCTCGGGCGTGCCCGGCACGCTGGCGCGCACCATGGCCTTGGGGCTGTCGTCGGGGATGTTCCTAAAATCGTCGGGCAGCTTGTCGGAGGCGAAGGCCCATTGGGCCCCGGGCAGACCGGTGTGGCTGAACCAGCGGCCGGAGACGAGGAAGTAATAATTCCGAGTGCCATAGTCGAAGAAGAAATTGCTGTCGGTATTTTCGACGTAGGCGAGTTGGGTGCCGGAAATGAGCTTATAGACCGGCGGACCCTCAGTGACGATCATCTCCGCCGGCGTCGGCGAAACGAAGACGGTCGGCATCTTGTCGGCCGCCAGCGGCTTGCCGGGTAGGCTTGTCAAAACATCCTGCCAATTTTCGTTACCCTTAGGGAGCTGCGAAAAATCGGGCGGGAGGGCCCCGGCCGGCTCCCAAGGGCCATAGAGCTTCGGGGACTTGAGCCAGGAGCCCTGGTCCAGGAGGTAGAGCTCTTGAGTTGCGGCATTTTGGAAAAGATCCCAGTTGGTGTTCACCGCATATTTTAATTGGGTTCCGGCGATGGGGCTCCAGATCGGTTGGCCATTGAGAATCACCAAGATCGCGGGCTTGGCGCTGTAATAGATCGGCGGCGGATTGTTATTCACCGCCACCGTTTGTGAAGTGGTCTTGGAACGCTGGAGGTTGGCCAGAATCCGATCGAGCGAAACGACCAAGGCCTCCTGCGGTAGAATCTGCTGAACCGCCTGGATCAATTGGGGAAGCTGCTTGGGGTCGAGGGTCGGGAAATTGACCTCGGTAATTTGGATATTACTAATTTTGACTTTTCGGGTTTCATGATCGACCTCGGTGGTGCCGGTGAGTTTAAAAGTGCCAAGAACCGGCGTCTTAGTTCCCGGAGGGGCTACCCCTGCGGCCATCAAAGCCACTAAAGTGGTGTAATTATCCCAACTTTCCAGTTGAGGCTGGTAGAAAACCCCATGGCCCCCGTTCTTGCCGATATATTCCCGCGGCCAACTGTCGACTTGGGCTTGGAGGGCCGGGGTGGAAAGAAGAAAAGAAACCGAGATCAATAGAATCCATAGGTATTTTTTCATTTTGGCCTCCTGGGGATGGTGGAATTATTCATCCCGGGAGCTTCGAGTGCAATGAGTTTAAAATGCTCCGCCATGTCGATCCGGCAAACCTCGCACGTCGCCAACACGAACAAGCCACCAGCGCCCGAGGCGCTTCAGCGAAAGGACACAAGATGAAAGTCATGGTCATGGTGAAGGCAACGAAGAACAGCGAAGCCGGCAAAATGCCGAGCGAAAAACTGCTCACCGAGATGGGCAAATACAACGAGGAGCTGGTCAAGGCAGGCATTTTGCTCGCCGGTGAAGGCCTTCATCCCAGCTCGAAGGGCAAGCGCATCAAGTTCTCAGGGGTTCAGCGCACGGTCGTTGACGGTCCCTTCGCCGAGACCAAGGAGCTCATCGCCGGCTTTTGGCTGTGGGAGGTCAAATCGATGGAGGAAGCCATCGAGTGTGCGCGTCGCTGTCCCGATCCCATGCCCGGCGAGGACGCCGAGCTCGAAATTCGACCCCTCTTCGAAGCGAGCGATTTTGGGGAAGAGCTCGCCCCCAAGCTACGTGAGCAGGATGAGCGCTACCGTCGTCTCGAGCTCGAGCGGAAACAGAACCTACCAGGATAAAATAATTAGTTTTCAGGCAATAAAAAACCCGGCGGCCTTTGAAGCCGCCGGGTTCAAGAGAAAATTACCGATTAATCCGTCTTCGGAAGGCTAGGCTTAGCAGGACTAAGCCCATGCCGAGCCAAGAGCCGCCGATTCCGGCCGTGGCTCCGAGCGAGCACCCTCCACCACTCCCGCCGTTGCCGACGCCCAGGAGGGCCACGACCAAGGTCGGCGAGTCGGGATCGTTGTTGACGATGGTCAAAGTGGCGTCGAGGCTGCCGGTTTCTTCGGGCTCGAAGGTGACCGAAGCGGTGCAGCTTGCGCCAGGATCCAGCAGACCTTGCGATGCATTGCAAGGCGAGGAGCCGGCATCGAGGTCCAAGCTGTAATTGGCATCATCGGACAAGACCGGTATTTCGAGTTCCAGCGTCGTCTCGCCGTTATTGGTGACCGTGAAGATCAAGGTATTAGAATCGCCCACGTCCACCGTTCCAAAGTTGAGGCTCGACGGATCGACCGAAATTCCCGGTGCGGCTTCCAAGGCGCCCATGTCCGGCGCCGCGCCGATCGGCCGAGGATTGCCGGCGAAATCGACCGCCGGAAGCTGGGGAGCGTTGGCGTCGCCGGCTCCGATGGCTTGAGAACCGGCCGTCAGATTGAAATCGCCGTTGGCCGAATCGTTGAAGAGCGGATCGAAGTCGCCGTTATTGCCTTCTTGGACGCTCGCGGTGCAACCGCCCCCTACGATGCATTCGGTGGTGAAATCGCCCACGTCGTTGTTGAAGAGCTCGACCGTCGAGCCGGTCGGGGCGGCGTCGTCGAAAACAAAGATATCATCGCCGTCGCCGGTCGCTGAATTGTTGAAAAAGATATTGTTGTAAATCTGGCCGACCGATCCCACCGTGTCGATGAAGATCGACAAGCCGCCGCCGACGGTGCCGCTCTCGTTGTCGAAGAAGGTATTATTGATGATGGTGGCGTCGCCGGTGCGGGCGATGACTTCCATGCCTCCACCGCCGGCGCTATTGAGAAGGCTGCTATTCCCGGCCACGATGTTGTTGGTGACCAGGATATTCCCAACATCCCCGTCCAGACAGGCTCCGCCGGCTTCATCGGCTTGGTTGTTATCGGTTATGAGGTTGCTATCGAAGATGATCTTGCCGTCGTTGAAATTGCTGACTTGGACGCCGCCGCCGAAGGTGTCCGCGCTGTTATTGAAGAAAGAATTCTTGCGGACCGTGATGTTGCCGCTTTCATTGGAATTGACTCCCAAGCCGCCGCCGGTACTGTCGGTGTTGTCACGGAAGACCGAGTTCTCGACGACGATGTCGGCGTTGCTGGTGCCGATCTGCAAGCCGCCGCCGGCGCCGGTTCCCGAACCATTCTGGAAGGTCAGGTTTTGGACGGTGATGTCGGCATTGGCATCGGCCAAGAAGAGCGGGTTGGTACTCATGTCCATCCCTTTAAAGGTATTGCCGCCGTCGATGACCGCGTCGGCGCCCACCGGCCCGACCAGGCTGATCGGGAAATTTTCGGCGGCTTCATAGAGGAAGAAGCCTCCCGAAGCATCGTAGGTGCCCGCCGCCAGATTGACGGTGTCGCCTTCGCCGTTGCTTTGAGCGGTGGTTAACGCGGATTGAAGCTCGGTACCGTTAGTGACGTTGAAAACAGCGGCGTGGCCGGGGCCGGTGACGGAGAGACCGCCCAATACAAGCCCCGTGGTGAGGAGCAATTTTGAAACTCGCATGTTTACCTTCCTTCGATGGGAGTGCATTGTTTGACCGAGCCCCGGGGGATGCTAGGGGATTCGCTGGGCATTGTCGAAGAAGATCTTTTTTGGATATCCGACCCTAGTCCCTTTCAGCCTTCCATCAGCTTGGCGAGAGCCGGACGTTCATTGCATCGCTTCGCCCACCCGGTCACATTGGAGAAGGGCTTCAGATCGAAATGCATCATCCCAAGCCAGACGGTGAAGCCGTGGACGTGGGTGTCGGCGAGGCTGTACTCGCCGAGCAAGAACGATTTCCCTTCCAAGCCGCTATCGAGAACTTTGAGACAGACGGCGAGGTCCTTCTTCGCCTTCTCCGCCGCTTCGGCGGCCCCTTCATTGCTAGCCGACAGTGAGTAGGCGAAGCGGCTGGCCGCTTCGCCGAGCGTGACGTTGCCCCAGACGATCCACTTCATCGCTTCGCCACGCTTCGGACCCGGGGCAGGATAAAGCTTAGTGGCTACCCCGAAGACTTCCCCGAGGTACATCGTGATGGCAGCCGATTCCCAGATCGACGTCCCATCGTGCACGATCACAGGGACCTTTCCGTTCGGGTTAATTTTGAGAAAGTCCGGCTTTTGGGTTTCGCCCGCTTTGAAGTCGATCTTCACGCGCTCGCAGGGAACGCCGAGTTCGGCGAGAATAGCCTCGGTGAGGACCGCGGTGGACATGGGGGCGTAATAAAATGTGAGGCTCATAGAGGTTACTCCTTTAAAAGTGGCATCGCGCATCCTTACTTACCATGGAGGCATGAAGCAAGGTTAGACAAGGAAGACGAAAGTTTGAATTCCGATCCTGACATGGGTTATATCTCAAACTATATGCGATATTTTCTTTCCCTATTTCTGTGGCCAGCCCTGATGTTTTTGGGCGTTTTTAACCTGCAGGCCCAAACTGCACTAAGTTCGGCCACAACTCCGGCATTGATCAAAAATACTTTTGGTCCCAATGTCGAGGTGGTTGGCGGGGCAAAACCGATTGAGTTGCAGGGCGATTTCAACGGAGATGGTTTCCAGGACATCGCGGTGCTCGTCAGCCCCAAGGGAAAACGAGGCGAGTTGGCGGCGGGAGTCCATATTACCCTAACCTCGGAA
>JBIOXX010000312.1:0-3785 GCA_044869875.1 bacterium
CTCAAGAACCTCTTTGGATTTCTCACCATGCAAGCGAATCAATTGGTCCGCTCGGTCCGTCGCGTCGAATCGCGTGCCATAGGGCTGCACCCCCAGTTCGCGCAAGGTGTCCAGCTTCTTGATGCGCTGCTGCTGTTGGTCGGTCAGATCGTCCATTATTTTTCTACCCACCCCCTCCTTTGTAAGGAGGGGGAAGGGGAGGTAGAGAGTTGGCGTCATGCAATGATGGAGCATGACGCGGGGTCTCTACCCCTCCCTGACCCTCCCCTTACAAAGGGGAGGGAAAACCCTGAAAAAGATTGATCTCGATCCGGCCTAAGGTTAAGCAGCAGGCCCAATTTTTCGAGGCCCGTTTCCATGATCGAGATCAGCTCGACTTTCCTTTACAGCTTCGCCGCCGCGATCGTCGTCGGCTCGATCCTACTTTTCGCAGTGCCCGCTCTCGACGAGGCCCTAGAAAAGCTGGAGAGCGCCCTGCTGACCTTGATCCTCATCGGCATGATCAGCCTGGCCTTCGCCCAAGTTATTCTGCGGAACGTCTTCAATACCGGCATCGAGTGGGGTGACGCCCTGGTCCGGCATTTGGTGCTCTGGGTCGGCTTCATCGGCGCTTCGGTCGCCACCAAGGAAGGCGGACATCTGGCGATGGACCTGGTCCATCGCTTCCTGCCCGAGAAGCTGCGCCGGCCGACCGCGATGTTCGTCGACATCGCCTCGAGCTTCGTCTGCGCCTGCCTGGCCCTGGCTTCCTACAAATTCTACCTGGGTGAAAAGGAGGCCGGCGGCTTCCTCCTGCCCCATGTCCCCAATCACTGGGCGGTGATCATCATCCCAATCGGCTTTTTTCTGATGAGCCTGCGCTTCGGCAAGAAGGTCTTCGTCGACATCCAGCGCCTGATCAAGGGCTTGCCTTCGGAGCCGGCCAAGCAGGGGGTTCACTGATGAATGCCCTGTTCGGGGTCGGCATCGCCCTGATCGCCCTGTTCGGCGCCCCGCTCTTCGTCATTTTCGGCTCGATCAGCTTGATCTCCTTCCATCACGCCGGGATCGACTCCTCGGCCACGATCATCGAGATGTACCGGCTGGCCTCGGCGCCGACCTTGGTCGCCATCCCGCTCTTCACCTTCGCCGGCTATTTGATGGCCGAGAGCAAGACTCCGGAACGGCTGGTCGCCTTGGCCAAGCCGCTCTTCGGCTGGATGCCCGGCGGCCTGGCCATCATGACCATCGTGGCCTGCGCCTTCTTCACCGCCTTCACCGGAGCCTCCGGCGTCACGATCATCGCCTTGGGCGGCCTGCTCTACCCGATTTTGGTGAAGGAAAAATATCCCGACAATTTCTCGATGGGCCTGGTCACGACCTGCGGCAGCGTCGGGCTGATGTTCCCGCCTTCGCTGCCCCTGATTCTCTTCGGCCTGATCAGCGGCGCCAACGTCGACCAGCTCTTCATGGCCGGCCTCCTGCCGGGCCTGCTGATCATCGTCCTGCTTTCGCTCTACAGCATTTGGGTCAACCGCGGCGTCAAGCAGCAGCGCTACCCCTTCCGGATCGGCGAGGTCTTGAGGGCGATCAAAGGCGCCGCTTGGGAGCTCCCGCTGCCCTTCATCATCCTTTGGGGCATCTATGGCGGTTACGTCACCGCCTCCGAGGCCGCCGCGGTCACCGCCTTCTACATTTTCGTCGTCGAGGTTTTCATCTATCGCGACTTGAGCCTGACCAAGGACGTGCCGCGGATCGCCCGCCAGTCGATGGTCCTGGTCGGCAGCATCGTCGTCATCTTCGCGGTGGCGATGGGCTTCACCAGCTACCTGATCGACGAGCAGGTTCCGACCAAGCTCTTCGAATGGATCCGGATGTACATCACCAGCAAATGGGCCTTCCTGCTGGCGCTCAACGTCTTCCTGCTCATCGTCGGCTCGCTGATGGACATCTTTTCGGCGATCATCGTCGTCGTGCCCTTGATCATCCCGATCGCCAAGGAATTCGGCATCAATCCGCTCCATCTCGGCATCATCTTCCTGACCAATCTCGAGATCGGCTACCTCCACCCGCCGGTGGGCCTGAACCTTTTCCTCTCGAGCATTCGCTTCAAGCGCAGCATCATCAATCTTTATTGGGTAACTCTGCCCTTCCTACTGATCCTGGTTTTAGCCCTCATCATCATCACCTACTGGCCCGATCTCAGCCTTTATCTGCCGCACTTGCTGTCGGGCCCGGCGCCGCAGTAGATTGGCGGCGATGGACCAAAGCCATTTGAAGCGTTCCCGCGAAGTTCGGCGGGTGCTGCTAATCACCCTAGTGCTCAATGTCTTGGTTTGCGGCCTCAAGCTCGGCTATGGCTATTACACCGAGACCCTCAGTATGGTGGCCGACGGCTACCACTCCTTGCTCGACTCCAGCTCCAACATCATCGGATTGATCGCCCTCTTCTTCGCCACCAAGCCCGCCGACAAGGGCCACCCTTACGGCCACCGCAAGGTCGAGGCCTTGGGCGCGATGTTCATCTCGGGCATGCTCTTCTGGGCCTGCTTCGAAATCGCCTCCAGCGCTTGGGCTCGGCTCCATCACCGCGACTTCCCCGAGGTCACGCTTTGGAGCTTCGCCATCATGCTGGCGACGATGGCGATCAATGCCTGGGTCAGCCGTTACGAGCACCGCAAGGGCCATGAGCTGAAAAGCCAGATCCTGACCGCCGATTCGGCCCATACCCGCAGCGACGTTTTTGCCTCGCTCTCGGTCATCGTTGCGCTCATCGGAATCAAGCTGAAATTGCCATGGGTCGACCTGGCCGCGGCCGGTCTGATCGCGATCTTCGTCGGTTACAGCGGTTACCAAATCATTCTCGAGAGCTTGAACACTCTGATGGATTCGGCCCAGCTCGATCCCCGCGAGGTCACCGGACTGGTGATGAAGGTCCCGGGCATCGAGCGCTGCCACAGCGTCCGGACCCGGGGCAATCCCTTGGCCATCTATATGGACCTCAACATCCACGTCGACCCCCAGCTCCCGACTCAGGAGGCCCATCGCCTGACCCATGAGGTCATCGCCAAGATCAAGCGCGAGATCCCCCAAGTGGTCGACGTGGTGGTCCACACCGAGCCATCCACCCCTCACGAGGATTGACGCAACCCTGGGTTCGGGCTACCGATAAGCTCGGAAGTGCCGGGGCACGCTTTTTAGCGGAGCCTCGAGCCATGACCGACGTCGATATTTCCCTCTTAACTCGTATCACTCCGGCTGCTTTGGCGGCCAATCCCGAATTAATGGCCCAGGTGGCGCCGATCTTGGCAGCCGCTAACAGCGACGGCCAAGTCAATGCCGAGGACCGGGTTTTCACCGAAGCCGAAGCCACCGCCTACATCAACCGCCTTCGCCAATCCCATCAGCAAACGCTGAGCCTGTTCAACCGCCATCGCGACCATTTGGCCGGCAGCCTAGCCTCGGCCCAAGAACGGGTCCGGGCTGAAACCGGAAGCGAAAATCTAGTCCAGCTCCTGGAGCTGGCCGCTTCCCAGGACGCCCAAACTCCGGGCTTAAGCGACACCGAGCGCCGCCGCTTGGCCGGCGAGCTCAGCGCCGAAGAGGTCACCGCCCTGGCTCAACACTTGGAACAGATGACCCGGGAGGGCGAAGGTCTCAGCGCGGTCGGAATTCAACAAAGCGTCGAGCCGATGCTCCAGTTAGTCCAGGCCATGGAACAGACGCTCCCCGAGGCCATGATCCCGACGAGTGAGGCGGCCCAACACGCCGACGTCGATCTCAATTTTCTCAAGCATCTTCCCAGC
>JBIOXX010000313.1:0-2738 GCA_044869875.1 bacterium
GGCGGCGGCTCTTTGTTGAGAGCATGGCGGTAAGCTTCGACGTAGACTTCGTGGGTCAATTCCTGGTTGTTGGCGATATCGAGCAGGGCCATCCGGATCAGCGATTCTTGAAACAAAGCTTCGTGAACCTGGGCCGAGGTTTTAGCGCCGCTTTCGGCGATGATTTTTCCGATCAATTCGAAGGACGAAAAATTCTCGAAGAAGCCGTCGGAGCCGACGAGGACGATGTCGCCGGCCTTCAAGGCCCGTCGCTGGTAATGAATTACCGGGCTCTTGTCGCCTAAAAAACTTTCGACCGGCGAATCGATGATCCGGTGATCGAAGACGTCGGCGAGATCGAGCCGGCCGTCGGCGGTCGTGGCGAATGGCTCGCCGTTTTGCTTCCGCTCGAAAGCGTCGGTTGGCGGCCGGATGGTGTGGTGAACGACCTGAACCGATCCATCCTCCGGCGAGAGGCGCAGAACCACGGCTTCGGCGTCGCCGACGTTCCAAAAGCGACCTTGGAATTCGCCATCCGGCCCGCGCTCGATCTCCACCGCTGCGGCCACCGAGCCGGGATCATACCTTCCCCGCCGACTGGTGCGCCAGGAAGGCGGATGTTTTTTCAGCGTGTAGGCCTCGATGGTCTGATGAGCCAAGCCAAGCGTTTCAGGAACCGACAATCCAACTAAAGTTCCGGACTCGAAAGTTCGGCGCACAATCGCCGAAGCTTGCTCGCCGTCGAGGTGGCCACCCAGGCCGTCAATCGCCACCAGCAGGGTCTTTCCATCCGGTTTCTCGCCGAAGAAATAGCGATCTTCATTGTGCTCGTCGTAGCCGATTCCCCGGTGGCTACCGGCGGCGATTTCGCCGCTTTGCTCGATTTTATGATGCCAATCCTCGCCATGGGGGATCTGATCGATTTCGGCTTGGATCGATTCCAAGAATCTTCGGCCATCGGGCTTGGTCCATCCCCCGCCACCGACGCCACCGGCGCCCAGGAAGGCCCACAGCGGAGCAAAGATGGGATGGAGCAAAGTCGGCCGAGTCGAAGCCGGCTGAGGTCGGCTCAATACTTTTCGCTCTTGAACGGCAATGGCTTTTTGCTGCTTTTCCTGGATTTTGGAGAAAGCTTGGCCGGTGGCCCGATCCGCCATCTTGTGGGCAGCCGCGAACTCGACGTAGCTGAAAAAATCGCCGGCGAAGGATTCGGCAAATCCTCCTTCGGGCCTTTGCTGCCAGCCCAGGGCCTGATTGAGCTGGTTGGTGGCGGTCAAGCCGCCAAGACCGGCGCCATGCTTGATACCTTGAGCCAGGGCTTGCTCGGCTAAGCCCGGAGCCTTGGAAACTCCCGAGGCCAAACTCTCGCCTAATTGACCGAAGACTTTCAATCCGCCGATCGTCAACAAGGTCGCGCCGTAGCGTCTGGCGAGCTGCTCGGCTTGCAATACTTTTTCAGGATCGTGAAACGCCGAATCCTTCGCCGTGTTGCCGGCCCAAAAAGCGGTGGATTCCACTCCGATCCCGCTGACGCCGGCCACCGCCAATGCCTGGTAGCCGGTGACGCCGAGCTTCTCCAGCTTGGTCAAAGCTGACAACTTGGCCAGGTTGCCCAAACCGGCCGAGGCGAACATCAAGGCGACGTCGCCGGCGACTCCCTCGGCGCTGGCCGAAAGCGCCAGCTTGGCCAAGGTCGCGGCGAATTGGCCGCTCGAGCTCAAGCGCTCCATGTCGCGATCGGCCGAAGCGGTCGCATCCAAGGAAAAACCGCGGACCAAGGCATTGACCGCATAGCAGGTCGAAGGCATGTCGCTCTGGTGCTCGAGCTCGGCGGTTCGCTGCAGCAGGAATTCGATTTGGGATTTTTCGGGATTGGTGCTCGAAGCAAACTCGATCAAGGCCGGCCGCGGATCTCCAACGTAGGTTTTGGCGTCTTTGGAAAGGAGAAACTTCGAAAGCTCTTGAAGTTCCTCGGGGCCTTTTTCCTGGATTTGGCGGAGTCCGCTGAGCAAAGTTTCGGCTTCGCCGGAATCGATTCGGCGCTTAAGCTCTCGGATGAGCTTTCGCTCCGGACCGAATCGTTTTTCGCGGGCCTGATCCAAGCTTCGAGAGTTGGAGAAGATGCGCGCCAAGTAGCCCTGATCGACGTCCTTCTGCATCGTCTCGGCTTCGCGGTTGTAAAGATCCCAGGCTTCCAAGGCGGCAAGGTTGGCAAAATGAAGCCGATCGGCCTCGAGCTTTTTCAAAATGGCATCGGCTTCGGGGACAAATCCACGGACTCGTTGAAACCTGACGGCCGCTTCGTCGATGTTCCCCACCGCCAGCCAATGGCAGCCGTCGAAGAACTCGGCTCGGCGCCGCTGTGCAGGGTCGGCATTGGAATCGGCGAGCCGGGCCAATTCCAGAAAAGCTTTCGACGCGGTCTCAAGGGGGAGTGGGGATTCATCCGCCTGACAAACCTGAGGATCGGGGAAAAAAGGAGAATAGGCCCCCGCGGCCGCCGAAGAAGTGAGTTTTCCGACCGTCATTGGGCGTCTGGCTTCTCCGCCGATTTTTCATCGCGGAGCTCTTTGATCTTGGAAGCAATCCCCATCGCATCCTGGTTCTTGGGATCTTTGGCCAAAACCTTTTGAACGACCGGATCGATGATCTCGGTGCGCTTGGCGAAAATTTCGGGCGACCACACCGCGACGCTCAAGAAGTCGTTGGCGGCTTCGGTGTGTTTTTCCAGACGCTGGTGGAGCAAGCCCATATTATAC
>JBIOXX010000314.1:0-2293 GCA_044869875.1 bacterium
AGCCGCGGGGGCACAGCGACATCCCACCTCCCTGCCCTTCTTTTTGGCAGCCCCAAAAAGGCCGGACACCCTTTTTCTTTTTTTTCCGCAACTTAAAAAAAGCCTTCGCGATAACCGTTTCGACGTAAGTCACAACGTTTCGATTAAAATTTATCCATTTTCTCGTGAAGAGGAGATTTGGTTATGACGCCACCAGCAACCAAACCTACCGCCTCCGCCAGCGTTTCCGCGGATGCACAAGTTACGCCCCCTGCCGCTCCAGCGGCTCCCGAAAATAAAGATGCCGCCGAGGCCGATCCCAAGCGATTGGAATGGCGCTTCGAGCTAGGCTTCGGACCCGAGATCCAAGGTGGGCGCAATGGCGGCCTCTTCGGAATCGACAACATCTCCCAATGGGGCGATTACAAACATTTCAACCTCGGCGGCTCGCTGATGCACGACTTAGTCGGCAGCACCGTTCGCTGGCGCTTGGGCGGCTACCTAGGTTGGGACTCCTCCTTCGGCAACGAGAACACCGGCGGCAGCAACCTTCACCAGCTGACCATCGGTCCCCGCACTGAAGTCGACTGGAGCCGGGTTTATAAAGGCGGCTTAGGCGGCATCTGGGAAGGTCCCGGTGTGGTCGGCCTCTATGCTGGTCTCGGCTACGGCTGGGGCACCACCAACGTCGATGGCGGCTTCCAGCTCCATGATCAAAGCGGTTTGGCCACCACGGTCGGCGCCGATGTCAACTTGATGCGCTTCAACGTCGGCAACGTCGCGATCGACCTCGGACCCCGCTTCCAGACCTCTTCGATTTACGGCGACGAGTCCAACAGCGCTGGCTGGAACATCGGGGGCTTCCTCGCGATCCGTCCCTCGACCACCAAGCGAGTGATCGAAAAGCCGGTCCCGACTTGCGAAGACGACGTGACCGCCATCGCCCGCCAAGAAGCCGCTGTAAAGCGTCTCCGGGCCGAGAACGAGGCCATCACCGGCGAGCTCGGCGAGCTGCGCTTCTACCTCGAAAATCATCCGAAGCACCCCTTCAACCAGGCCAACATGCGCAAAGCCCTGGTCGTCGGCGCCGTCGCCGAAGCCCTCAACAAGCAGAAGGTCGAACCGGCCAAGATCGCCGAATTCGTCAAGGAGGCCCGCAAGACCGACATCGCCAAGCTGTCCGAGCTTGCCACTTCCAAGACCGGCGTCGCGGCCACCGAGACCGCGACCATGGTCAGCGCCGCCGAGACCCGCTTCCCGCAAGACTACGACTTCTGGAAGGCGCCGGACGATCCCAAGTTCGAGCTCCATGCCGACACCCCGAAGAATCCCAAGGGCGCCGATTGCCGCGATATCCAAAAGTATCGCGACGAGCTCGAGGACGTCGTTGGCCAGCTCCGGGAGCGCAAGGGTCACCTGACCGCCCTCTACAAGACCGCGGTCCATCTCGCCGGCCTCTCTCTGGGCGCCGAAGAGGTGAAGGAAATCCTCGACGCCACCATCATCAACGTCGATACCCCCAGCTTCAAAACCGCCCGCCCCAATGCGGCGGACATGGCGAAGCTCAAGGGCGGCACCGACATCGTCACGATGTCCAAGCAGGTCTTCAGCGTGCCGGACTTCGAGATGCAGAAGCTCGACCAGCTCGCCGAATGGCTCAACGGCAAGGGCGACCTGCCGGGCGAAGAGCGGACCCGTCTCATCCTCAAGGAAGAATTCGGCAAGAAGGGCCTCCAAGTCGACGAGAGCCCCGAAGCCAAGCTAGCTATCCGCGAATCCCACAAGAAGATCAGCCTCGGCATCTTCGGCCACACCGACAGCGACGGCTCCGACAAGTCCAACGAGGAGCTCTCCGATCGCCGCGCCAACTTCGTCCGCGACTACCTCATCTCGAAGGGCGTCTCTCCGGATCGCCTTATTGCCAAGGGCTTCGGCGAGAAGTACCCGGCCATGCCCGAAACCAAGGGCAGCCCCCAAGACCGGATCATCGCCAAGGGCAAGAACCGTCGGGTCGAGTTCGTCCCGGTCGGCATAACCGGCCCAATCACCGCGCCGGCCTCGTCGAACCCGGACCACGTCGACGCCAAGGAAGTTCCGAAGTCCGAAGGCGGCACCGGCGGCGGCGACAAGGACAAGAAGGACAAGGCGCCTGCGCCGAAGCCTTCGGGCTCCAACCCCCCGGCGCCGGCTCCCAAGCCCAATCCTCCGGCCCCGGCTCCCAAGCCGACCGGCGCCAAGGCTGACTGGTAACCCTGGCTATAGTATTCGAATCAAAAAACCCCGCGTTCTACGCGGGGTTTTTTTATAATGAGGC
>JBIOXX010000315.1:0-4544 GCA_044869875.1 bacterium
AATAGATCTTCGAAGTCGGGGTTGACCTTCATTCTTTCCCTTCCATTTGGGTAAATCCAACACCATTTGCCAGGCCGCTTCGAACCTTTTCGCGGATCCGGCGGATTTCCAAAAAATGAGATCAAAGTCGCTTTGGTCTTCCGAGCGATGGATGAGGCGAGTCATGACGAGTCTTTTTTTACCGGCCATGGAAGTAATTAGCGTTATTACATGAAAAATTAAATAAAAAACCTCAAACCGGCCTGTTTCATCAATTGTTCGAAGGTTTCTTCCGCCGGAAGGGGGAATAGGACGAAAATAAGAACGGCCCAGACACAACCGTGCCCGAGCCGTGGAGCTTATCGGGATTGGTTTCCGGCTTTGCGCGAAAAATCCTAGGGGGAGCAGCCGTTAATAGTGCCGTAGTTCCAGGTGAAAATACTATCCGACGAATCGCAGGAGATATAGGAGTAATAGCCGCCGCCAAACATTCCGCCATAAAACTCATCGGCTCCGCTCCCACCGCTGAATATCGCATTGTGGGACGACTCCTCCCCTCCATTAAATATGTCGTTACCTGATTCGCCGGCTACAATTCCACTGTGGATCTCAGTGCAACCGTTATCAAGTTCGAAAAGTCCAAAATCATCATTACCTGATCCTCCCTTCAAAACAGCGGCGTCGGCATAATAACAAAACCAATCCGCTCCTCCTCCACCGTCGGCGGTTCCATTATAAAGTCTAGTAGGAGTTCCTAAATGGAAGTTGTCATCGCCGACATCTCCTACCGCATCGGCATCCCGGCATCCTGAAATGATGATCTGGTCATTCCCACTTCCTCCATTGACCTTACAGGTCACATCGCAATTATCTAGAAGCTCGATATCGATAGCATCATTCCCATCCAAACCTCGGACATCGATCGTATAGCCATAGGCGCAAATACCACCGCTCACATTGTATACCAGAACGTCATTCACCCAGGCTCTGAACCCACCGTCTGACCGCGAAACGACATCAATGTCATCATGTCCTGACGTTCCGTTGATTATGTAATAACCTTGATACTGGCCCAAGGCCACCCGCGGCCCGACGACGAAGCTCATCGCCAACAGCAAGGCGAATCCCAGCGATTGAATTGTTTTCATGATTACCCCCCTTATTTCCTACCCAATGAACGGAAATTCTAGAGGAAGCTTGGAAGAAGACAAAGGTAAAGCCAAGAGCTTGAACGGCCTATTCCCGGAGAAATTTAATCCTGGAAGCATTTCAAGGTCTTCACTCTTTATCTGACACCGTCGTCACCGTCATCTTTTTTTGGCGATTCGAAATCTTCCTGCCGAAAGCGACCGAACCGATGA
Source organism: bacterium (assembly GCA_044869875.1). GTDB lineage: Bacteria > UBA10199 > UBA10199 > DSSB01 > DSSB01 > DATEDP01. The sequence continues at coordinate 1,341 of JBIOXX010000315.1, forward strand.
AACGGCGGTAGGGATCGGGCCGCGATTCCGGCCCGGAGAGGATTTCGTAGCTCTTGACCAAGTCGCGGTAACGTGGCTGCCGCTCTTCCGGCGCTTGGGCCAAATTGAGATAAGCCGGATGTGGATCGATCAAGGGATTCTCGGCGCCGAGCGCCAGCTTCGAATGGGCGCTCCAATTCCAGATGCTGGGACAATCGACCAAACCCTCGCGGAGCGGCGCCCGATCCATCTCGGCCATCAGTTCCAAGGCCGGCTGGCCCGGCTCCACCGCCGCGCTTCGATAGCGCCGCAGCCAAAAGCGCCCACGCTTGTCCCGGCGCCGATTGTGATCCAAGGCGTACTGCCAATTCAGCCATTGCATCGTTCGGGCGATCGGAGCCCGGGGACCGGGCTTCAGGAAGAGATGGGCCGCGTTCGGCAGCAGGACGTAATGGAAGACCTGCAAGCCATGACGGCTGCGAATTCGCGCCAGCAGATCGAGGTAGACCTTAAAGTCCTCCTCGGTCTCGAAGCGGAATTCCGGCGAGTTACATTCACTGACAACATAATAATGCAGGCGCGGCGCCTGTAGCCTTAGTGGACGACCCATGCTGCTGGACATTGCAAGGGGATCGCCAAAGTTTCGGTGCCAGAGAGACTGGATATTTATGGGTTTTTCGCGAGATCAAGAGGGGATTTTGAAAATATGGAAAGTCGAAGCGAGAAATCTCCCTTCGGCTTTTTCCAAATCAATCCCCGGGGTCGGTCTCCGGCTTCACGCCGTGAGCCAACAAGGCCGCCTGGACCCGGGAATGTATTCCCATCTTATCCAAGATCCGCCCGAGATGGCTGCGGACCGTCGGCCGGGAAATGAAGAGCCGCCGGCCGATCTCTCGATCGGAAAGACCGAGCGAGACCAAAGCCAGAATTCCTTTTTCGGCTGCGGTGAGCTCGAAACGCATCGCCACCTCTTCCAAGCGCGGCGAAACGCCGAGGCACTCGATTTCGGCGAGGACGAAATGTCCGGCATCGGCCCGAGCCAGGCGAAGGTCGATGCGAAGCGGTTCGGCTTCCTTGCGCAGGATCGACAGCTCCGTCGGCGGAGCTTCGGCGCCGCTTCCTTTGCGAAGCAAGGTCCCTAGCCGACGGGCGGCGACCGCCAAGGCCTCGGGAATGGACTTCTTTCCGCCCTGAGCCAGGCCGAGTAAGGCCTCGGCCCTTGGCGAAGCCCATAAAAAGGAGCCCCGAAGGTCGAGAGCGATCTCGGCCCGAAAATCGCGCTCCAGGATGGCTTCGAAACAAGAGCGAAGCCGGCGCCCCTCTTCGACCCGCTCGCTTCGCCGGGCCGCCGCGCCGAACAAGGGCAAGAGCCGCTGCAATAAAGCTTCATCCTTGGGGCCGAAGGCGGTTTGGCGATGGGAACGGGCCAGGACCAAGCCGACCATTCCCGGCTCTTCATGGCGATCCTTCCATAGTCGAAGATGCAAAAAGTCATGGACCTGACGGGGCCGCTGGAACTCCAGATAAGTCGGGCTTTTGAGATAGTCCCGCCAGGAACGAAGGTGGGAAGAGCGAAAGATCGGGAAATTGCAACTCCGCAACTGGGCTTGGGCCGGATCTTGAAAATAGTAGCGCTCGTAATATTCCCTCGCCGATCCGGCTAGGGTGCCGCCGACCGGAAGGGCGGCGCGGCTTTCATTGCAGCGATAAAGGAGCGAGGCGCTGGTTCCGGCGAGGTTTTCGAGGAGCGGAAGGACTTGACGCCCGAAATCCTCGAGCGTCTCGGCTTCGCTGGAAGCGACGGAGATGTCGCTTAAGATTTTTTCCCGAGCCCTTTCCGAGAGCATGCCCCACCTGCTTTCGTGAGGGTGATTCTAAGAGAAAGCCGAATCGAGACCAACCTAAAAATTCATCCTTTGGGATGATGCCGGCGCCGATCCGAGGCCCGACAATGGCCGGGCATATTGAAAAGGAGGACTTATGATCTCACGCAAGCCAATGCGAATGATTTTGCTCGCCGTCGTCCTGCTAGCCGCGGGAACGGCGCCGAGCCTTGCTTCGGCCACCGGCTGGTGGCGCAACGGTCCGGGAAAATGCCGGGCCTTCGACGTCCCGGTGACCGTCGCTGGGGTGGAAAACGCCAGCATCTATGGCGAGCTCTGTCTGCCGGCCGGACCGGCGCCGGAAAAAGTGCAATTCTTGGTCCATGGCAGCACCTTCAACCATCACTATTGGGATTGGCCCTTGAATCCCGAAAAGTATTCCCATGCTCGGGCGGCCTTGGAAAACGGTTACGCCACCTTCAACATCGACCGGCTCGGCGTCGGGAACAGCACCAAGCCGCCGGGCGAGCTGGTGACGGTGAATGCCGTCGTCGAGACTCTCCACCAAGTCGCGGCCAAGCTCCGCGGCGGCGAGATCGGCGGCCATGCTTTCTCCAAGATCGTTTATTTCGGCAGCTCCTTCTCCACCGCTTACGGCTGGGTGCTGGCATCGCTCCATCCCGAAGACATCGACGCCTTCGTCCTCACCGGCCTGCTCCACTTCACCCGGCCGGGTTGGATCGACCTGGTGATGCAATACCACGTCGACCGGGCTTGCGAGGCGCCCCGCTTCCAGAACGAGGTCCCCGATTGCCTCTACGTCACCACCACTCCCTTCAAGCGCTATACGATGTTCTATCATCCGGCCAACGTCACTATCGGGGTCCTGCTGGCCGACGAGCTTTTCAAGGACGTCATTCCCGAGCCCTTGCTCTGGGAAAGCGCGCCGCTGGTCTTCGTGCCGCCGCCCGAAACCGCGCCGTCGCGGGCGATTACGGTGCCGACCTTGGTGGCGCTCGGCGAGTTCGACCAGACCGCCTGCGGGCCCGACGGCTTCGTCTGCACCGAGGAGAATATCCGGAACTTCGAGGCGCCCTACTACACCACCGAAGAGCTCGATTTCTACGTCGTCCCCAACACCGGCCACGCCTTACCGCTGCATAAGAGCGGCGAGGTCAGCACCGCCTTCATTCACGAATGGCTGAATGAGAACTTGAATTGATGGGTAGGGTACCGGCGGAGGCCTCTTCGAAGGCCTCCGCCGAATATTTTGATAGGATAACAGTGAAGCTCTATCCCGCTTGACCCTTCATCGCATCGATGAGGATCTTGGCAACCTCGGGCCGGGAGAATTCGGGCGGTGGCAATTGGCCGGCACGGAGCATCTCCCGGACCTTGGTCC
>JBIOXX010000316.1:0-2667 GCA_044869875.1 bacterium
GATCTCTTACCCCCCTTTGAAAAAGGGGGGGCAGGGGGGGATTTAAAGGCCGCCGCTCGAGCAAAGCGCTTCGGCTTTCCAACTCACTCTCCCAATTCCCGATTCTTTCGCCGAGCAGGCTTCGATGGAGTCTCCCCGCCACGTTGAATTGCAAAAGCGTCGCGAGCGAATCGATCAGGAGATTGGCGCCGCTGGTTCTCTCCCGGAGGCCGGTGTTCGTCTCCAGCTCATGGCCGAGCACGATGCCGCCGAACATCCCGGCTTGCTGGATCGCCGGTCTCAACCGACCGGAGCGGCTGGCCAAGGATCCGGCCAGTATCCCGCCGGCCCGCAAAGCGCCGAGCATCAGGAAACTCGAAGCGAAATCCCTCCCCAAGGCAGCGGCGCTCCAGTCCAATTCGCGGCCTAGGGCCGTCTGTCCCAGTCGGGCGGCCGAGGGAAAGACCGCGCCTTCCACCGCGAAGCCGGCCAAGCCCGAGAGGATCCGGGCTCCCAAGCCGCGGGTGAAAAAATTGGCGCTGGGGTTCGAAGTCAAACGAGCCAAAACCAGAAATCGGGTGGCTCGAAAGGCCGCACCGGCAAGGGTCATCGCGCCGAGAACGGCGGGATCGGTGGCCTCTTGGAAAAAGCGGCTGGCGAGAATTTCGGCCCGGTCGCCGAGTCGGCCTTCGCCGCGAAGCGCGGCCAGGCGGGCTTGGGCCCGTTCTCGAATCGAAGCCGGATAATCGGCATCTTGACTTAGCTCGGAATAGAGTGAGGCGGCGAGCTCGGCACAGCCGCGTCGAAAGGAAGTCCCGGCCAGGGCCAGCAGACCTTCGCCGCGCAATTCGGGATCGCGCTCGCGGTGCAACGAAGCAAGCTCAGGCGTGGGTATTTCAAATTGAGGTGCCCCCCGAATGCCATATAACAATGGACCTCCGGGATTTGCTTCATTCTCGCTAAGTTACCGGAAAGGTTGTCTATAAACCGGTTAAGGCCGTACAAAGATGCCCAACCACCAAGACAAATGAAGAAATTGATCGTCGGTCAGGAGGGGGTCGCGCCAAGCTTCGGCCAGCTCGGCCGGCAGCTCTTCGAAAGCCCGGCGCGATTCGGGGATGTCGAGCCGGATGCCGCGACGAGAATCGGCGGTGAATCGGGCAGCCTCGAGGTAGCGCTGCAAACCGATTTGAAAAATTTCGTGGCGCTCGACCGGGTCGGGGTAGCGATTCCGGGCGCTTTCCTGAAAAGCCTCTCGAATCTGGGGCGATAGGCGAAGCCAAGAGGTATCCCGCACTAGGTCGAGGCGCACCGCCAAGAGCTGGGCGGCCAGGGGCCGGCGTATCGCCAAAAGGCCCAGGATCGAAGTCAGCTCCGGCGAATAGCCATCCAATCGAGTGCGGAGGATGTAGAATTCCCGATTCGGATGGATCGGTGTCTCGGCCACCCAAATCATCATCGCCGCCCGCAACTGATCGAGCCAGAATTCGCGAGAGCCGCCGAAGGCGAGTGGGTCGAGGTCCGGCTTGGGCGCCTCTTCCCGATTAGGCGCGCCGTTGGATGGCCGAGCCAAACGCTGGCGATATTCCTCCAAGGAAATGACTTTAGCTCCGCGCCTCGGCCGGGAAGAACCGTCGCCGTTGTTTTCGCTCATGTAGAGCCGGTCGAAACTCTGGATTTCTTGGCTTCGGCCGGCCGGTAGGTCGGAGCCGGCCCAGGCCAGGGCCGGAAAAGTTTGGGGCCAGCGAAAATGGGGTAGGTTCCAGCTCAGGGCGCTGCTGTGAGTCTCGGTCCGGCTCTCCCAACGGCGGATTCCTTCGCCGAGCAGGCTGCGGCTCAAGCTCCCCGCCACGTTGAATTGCAAGAGGGTCGAGAAGGATTCCATCAGGGCCATCGGGCCACCCATCCGTTGGCGAAGCCCGGCTCGAGTCTCCAGTTCATGGCCGAGGAGGATGCCGCCGAACATTCCGGCTTGCCGGATCGCCGGCCGGAATAAGCTGACTCGATGGGCCAAGGGTCCAGCCAGCAAGCCCCCGGCCCGCAAGGCGCCCAACATCAAGAAGCTTGAAGCCAACTCCCGGCCCAAGAGGGGAGCGCTCCATTCCGACTCTCTCCCTAAGGCTATGCCCCCCATTCGGGCGGCTAGCGGGAAAGCCGTCGCTTCCATCCCGAAGGCGGCCAAGCCGGCAAGGGCCCGGGCCCCGAGTCCCCGGACGAATCGATTGGCGCTTGGATTTGCAGCGAGGCGGCCGAGCAGGCACCAGCGGGTGGCTCGAAAGGCCGTTCCGGCCACGGTCATGGCGAAGAGGGCGACCGGATCGGTGGCTTGTTCCAAAAAGCGGCTTAAAAGAATTTCCGATCTTGGGCCCAGCTCGCCCTCGCCGCGAAGGGCAGCCAAACGGGTTCGAGCTCGCTCCCGAATCGAGGGCGAAAAAGCGGAGTCACGACTGAGCTCGGAGTAAAGGGGGACGGCGAGATCGTCACGTCCGCGTTGGACGATGCGTCCGGCCAGGGAGAGCAGTCCTTCACCGCGCAAATCGGGATCGCGTTCGCGGCGCAGCAGGACGAGCTCCGGTAAATCCAATTGGCTTGGCCCCCGAATGCCATCGACCAATCGATACCTCTTAAGAAGGTCAGAATATTGAAGGTGAAGGCTTGTCGAAGTCCAGCCGAAAAGGTTGTGCCGAC
>JBIOXX010000317.1:0-5958 GCA_044869875.1 bacterium
TCCTCCTTCACAGCCAGACCAACTCCTTGGTCGGCTATAAACGCAACGTCGAAGTGCCGGCGGAATTCAGCGGCAACAACGATTTGCTGAAAAAAGCCGCCTTGCTCAATGCGGTCGAGACGCCCACTATCGAGAAAGCCCAGACTTTCATCGCCAATTTCGTCCCCCAAATTTTCAGTGAGCTTCCTGACTTCAAGGAGGCGCCGGTGACGGCGCCCGAAGGCAGCTATCCCGAGATGAACGAAGCCGCCTTCCTCAAGACCTTGGGGGCGATGTCGCGCAACAAAAAAGCGGCTCCGCTGAGCGAGATCGATCCGGCCTTCTTCGAAACTCTCGATAAACACGGCGAGTATCTGGCCCCGCTCCGCGAGGCGATGGGCAAAGGATTCACGCTTAACTTGAAGGATCCGCCGATCAAGACCAGCGTCCAAGTCATCAATGGCAAGACCTTGGTCTTCGCCACCTATTCGCTCAAACCTTCGAACGGCGAAGAGGGCGTGCTCGAATACAGCGAGCGTTGGAGTTTCGAAAAGGGCCAACTGACCGCGGTCGATCGCCAGGCCAAGGCCTTGGGCGCGCCCAGCGGCGGTGAGGTCGATTCCGCGGTTCAGCGGGTCAAGGAAGCGATCCAGGGCGGCAAATTCGGCGACGCCAAGCAGAAAGAGACCTTCCAGGCGGTTGCCGAGCAGGTTGGATTCATCGCCCCCCATTTGAGCTACGTCGGGATCCCGACCCTCCTCCAAAATCCCCAGGCTCAAGACCAAGTAACTCCGACCCATCGTGTGGCCATTCCGATGATGGAGGAAATGCAGGCCGGCCTGATTCCGTTGCTCTACCAAAACGACGTCGATACCAATTTCCGAGCCGACCTGCTGCGGCTCAACGAGGCTTATATCCACGGCGACCAGCAAACCGTGGTCAGCAGCCTGTCGAGCATCCAGCAACGCGAAGAGGCTGCCATCGGGTCGGCCACCGATCCCGAGGAAAAGAAACGCCATCAAGAGCAATTCCATATCGCCGAGATGATTTTCGTCCTCAGCACCGGCGATATGGAAAAGGCCTATGAGATTTCCAAGAATTTAGTTTCGCCGGGCTACAAAAAGATCTTCACCAAGATGCTAAGCATGCCCGGAAAAGCCGGCCGAATCATGGAAGGCCTCGCTTTGACCAGCAAGGTGGTCGAAGAGCAGATCGACATGGGCGAGAAGGCCGGCAAGGGTTTTCTGAGCGACGCTCCGCGCTATACCGGGGCCGATCGAGACGCCCTCAAGACCTTGATAGGCAAGACTCTGGGCGGCGTTGACAAGGAATTGAAGACGACCGACGTCCATAAAGCGCTCGAGGCGGCTCTGGACTTCGGTAAGAACAAGAAGCCCGAGGAAATGAGCGAGGATGAAAAGAGGCTCCTGCTGACCGAGCCCGAACGGGCCTTGGCCGCCAAGATATTGGCCGATCCCATCGTCAAGAAGCTTGCCCACATCGCCCAAGAAGAAGACCGCGACATCCAAGCCAAGGAATATTTCGAGTTTGCCCGCGGCACCCTCTTTGAAAAGGGCCTTTTCCAAAGCTCCCGCACCGTCGTTCAGCTGGTCGCCGCCGCCAAGATGCCGAAGAACGCGGCCACCGAGAGCATCGAGATCCTCAAGATCTACGCGCTGGAAAAGAGCGAGAAGGAGAAAAACGCCAAGCTCGGTGCCATGGCTCCGCTGCCGGCGGAGATGAAGAGCATTGAACCCTTCATCAAGAAGATCCAGCAGAAGGCCCAGGACGATCCGACCAAGCCGCTGGCGACCCTGCTTACCGAGCTCGGCGATTTGAGCGAGGACGAAAAGAAGCTTCTGGCTCGGATCCAAAAAAGTCCGGTCATGAAGGTGATGGGCGAGATAGCCTCGATCCCAAGTCCGAAGGATCGCTTTCAGGCCTACGCTCAGACGCTTCAGCCCTACACGATCGACTATCTCCTGCTCGAAGACGTCGTCGCCGCTTTGGAAAAGGATCCCAAGGCCAGCTTCAAGAAGATTTTGGAAGATATTCCGGGCAAGTCTCCGGAACAAGCTCAACTGTACCAAGCGCTCGAACAGGAAAAGTTGATTCCCGAAATCGAGCAGAAGTTGGCGGCCGCGGTTTCGATTCCCGCCGACCAACGCGGCAACTACTATCGCAAGGAGCTGGCTCCTTTCTTGCCGGATCTCCTTGCCAGCCAAGAGGTCTTTGGCAGTCTCCAATTCATCGCCAAGCTAAAGGAAGACGCCCAGCTTCCGGCCATCGAAGGCGCCGCCGTTGCCCAGTTCATTCTGGGCGGGGAAATCCAAGCCGAGCTTCGCCCTCAGATGAAGATCGCCAAGGGTTACGAGCGAACTGAGCTCGAGGAGCAAAAGGCCGCTCAATCGCTTTTCGAGAAGATGGCGGCGGCGACTCCGATGAATCCTAGCGCCAGCGCCTACACCACGCTGACCGAGCTCAAGGAATCCGATTTAAGTCCGGCCGAGAAGGCGATGCGCACGAAGCTCCTCGAGGACAAGACCATTTCGGCCATTCTCGAGATCGGCGCCGAGTCCGACATCGTCAAGCGCCGCCAAGCTTACCTCAGTCATCTTCCGGCCATTGACAAGGAGAAGCCCGAGCCGGGAACTCTCAGCAAGGCTGGATTCCCCCAAACCGAGATGTGGTTGGCCCAGCAAGTCCACATGCAGAAAATTCCCGACGTCCGGGGCTATATCGAACAGCCGGCCCTGTTGACCGGCCAAACCCCGGAGCGCAAGCATTTTGCCGCGGCCGGCGCCGCCATGCACCAAGAGAAATTGGTCCGTGACGTCAAGAAGTTCATGGCCATGCTCGACGGCAAGGGCGATTTCGGCTCCAAGATCGGCTATGGCATGCCCCATTTCACCAAGGAGCTGTTCAAGCCCACCACCATCGCGGCGATGGCGGCGGCGCCCTTGGTCGGTGGCGCGACTCAGGTCGCCTTGTTCAATCGATTGAAGAATCTTGGCATGGCCGGCAAGATCATCGCGGTCGGCGTCGGAGTCACCGCGGAGTCCGCGACCTTCACTTATCTCAATGCCAAGGGCGAAAAGTACGCCTACGGCAACGACGCGCCCGAGAAGGCCTTCTGGAACGATCTCAAGACCAACACCGCTCTTTTCATGGCGATGCGTGGCGTCCACCTCGGCACCGCCGGCTTGAGCGAAAACCTCCTGGCGACCGGAAAGCTTGGCAAATGGGCCGGCAGCCGGGTGGCCGGCGAAAGCGCCGGTGCTCTCAAGACTTTACCCACCGGCCAAAAAGTTTGGATCCCTTCGAGCGGCGGTCCCGGTGTGCCCCAGCTCACGGTGGCCGGCGAACGGGTTACCGGCCTTTTGAACCACGGCGGCGCCGTGACCGCGATGTGGGGCGTCAATAAGTTCACCAGCTCGCGTGGCTGGACTAAAGAGGTCGGCATTGACGACGTCCTCATGATGTACGTCCACGCGATGGCCGGCTACAACATCACCAACGCCGCCACCGGCGGCCGCTTGAACAGCAAGCTGGCCGAGTACAACATGCAGATGGCCAATCTCAGCGGCGCCACCAGCGCCGAAGGGATCCGGCAGCAGATCACCGAGCTCAAGGCCGAAAAGACCAAGCTCGAAGGGGAAAAGCAAGGTCTCAACGACGCCGCCAAGCGCGAAGTCGATAGCAAGATCAACAAGGTCGAAGGCCAAGTCCTCGGCCTCGAGAAGAAACTCGACAAGCTCCAGGCAGCGGCCGAGAAGTCCAAGCCTAAGTCCGCCGCCAAGGACGAAAAATCCGACCTGATCCAGCTCTTTGAGCCCAAGGCCGATCAATTGATTCTCGCTGACGCTGAGAATGGAGCTCCGCTCGACGTGAGGCCGCTCAAGGCCGGCGAGGAAGTCTCGCTCGACTCTCATTTGCTGGGCCGCGAAGGCTCCGAGATCGTGATCAAGACCGATGCCGAGGGCAAGCTGACCCTTCACGACAACCAAAAGGTCGACGCTGCGCCCGATGCGGCCAACGGCGAACCGGCGCCCTTGCCGGCCATCGTCCAACACAACGGCAAGCCGGTCACCGAACCGGTGGCCCTGGCCGAAGGCGACGTCGTTTCGGTTGATGGCAAAGAGATCCGCATCGGCATTGCCTCGCCCACGCCGCTGGACGCCGCGATGGCGGCGGTGCCGCGGGCTCAGCAGCTTAGTCTGTCGCGGCAGATCGCCAAGGCCAAGAAAATTTCCGACCTTTTTAAAATCCTGCGCGACAGCGCCCACGGCGGCGCCGGCGAAGTTATGATGGTGACGGCCGAAGTTTTGGCCGGCCGCCGCAGCGTCGAGAGCCTCCCGACCGAGCTCGGACTGCGGGAAAAGGTCCAGTCGCTGATCGAAAGCCAAGTGAAGGAATGGAAAAAAGAGGGCTTGGCAACCTCGGGTCATGCCTTGAAGGATGGCGTCTTGCCGCCGGGAGCTTCGAGCCTCGAAGCCGAGTACCATACTTTGCGCGCGGTCATCGCTCTCAAGGCCGGAGTCGAGGGCTCGCGCAGCGTCTTCGATTTGCTGCAGGCTCTCGGCCAATCGACGCTGCAAACGGTCGGCGGCGTTTCAACCAAGCAGATTTTCGACAGCCTTGGCCTCGAAAACAAGCGCGGTCTCTTGGAACAGATCACCAAGACCGAAGCCGAGCTTCGCGAGAAGATCGGCCACGCCGACCGGGCGATCAAGCGCGAGAAAAAGGCTTGGCGCAAGACCGACAAGGAATTGGTCGAGATCCAGGAAAAGAATCGCGATGAATTGAAGGACAAGGCCGACGGCTTGAAGGAGCTTATCGACTTGCTCAAGGCCGAAGTCGAAGCCGGCGACGCGGCCACCGCCGCCGGCGAGGGCCGGAAGCCGTCCGAGATCATCGAAGACTTACCGCGGGAATTGGGCATTCGCCAAAAAGCTCGAGACGCGGCCGAACAGGCCCAGGGCGACTTCTACGAAGGGCTTAGCACCAAGGAAAAGAAGGATATCCGGGATATCGCCAAGCGCTACCTCGGTGCCTCGGCCGAGATCGATTTCAACCAGGCTCAGTCGCTGCTTCGTTCGGTCTGGGACAATGGAAACTGGCAGGGCAATCTCTTGCTCGGCCGCCTAAAGCCCGAGCAGCTCGAGCTGGCGATGAAGATCTATTTCGGCAGCGGAGCTGTGCGCAATCTCTCGCCGGAGCAGGCCTTCGGATTGGCCCAAGCCCTTTCTCAAACTTCGCTCAAGGAAGCTTACGGCGTCGTGCTTTCACGAGGCCAAGGAAGCGACCGGCTCGATCTAGTCCGCGGCGATCTCGATGCCGCCGCGGCCCCCCATGGCCAGGTTGTCCTTCTTCGTACCCATTCGGCCAAGAGTGAAGCCAAGGGGCCGGAGATTTCGGCCCAAGAGCTGACCGTCTTGGCCGAGCAGGCCAAGCAAGACTGGAGAGAAGACGCCGATCATTCCGTCTCCAGCTACCGAGGCGCGCCGCAGAGCCCCTTCCAACGCAGCGACACTCAATTATTTTCCGATCCCGAAACCCGCAGCTTTCAAACTTGGGTGAGTCACCGCCAAGGCCTTTCGAAGGTCCGCGTCACCCTCGACGAAAAGGGCGAAGTCGAATCGATCCAAATCAAGTACGCCTCTCGTCCCGGCCAAGCTAAGGACCTGACCTTGAATGCGCCGGCCGATCTCGGTGATTTCCACGGCCCGAACGGCGAGACGGTTCCGGTTCAAAAGCAAGGAGTGGATTACTCGGCCTTGACCAAGGAGCTGCCTTTCGAGCTCAAGAGCCCGACTCTGTCCTACCGCGCCCTTCAAACCGCGACCCGGGTCGGCGACGGGACGTCGCGAACCGTGGGCTGGGTTGGCAACCGGATTCCGCGACCCAAGCTGCCGAAGTTCGGCGGTGCTAAAAAGGATCCGCCCAAGACCGAGGACAAAGCTGCCGATACCAAGCCAG
>JBIOXX010000318.1:0-2494 GCA_044869875.1 bacterium
TCGTTCTTTTCGCCGGCCCCGATGGTGAGACTTTCCGAGACCATCCGCAGGTTACGCGAGGACTTGCCGGGTTCGTGGATCTGGAGCTTCAGCTCTTTCACCCAGAGGCCACGGGGACCCTTGGCGACGGCATGAGTCGAAGAGAGCGCCGGCCCACCGACGGTGTCCTCGAGCCGAATCTCGGCCCCTTCTTTGGCGTCGAGAGTGGCGGTCCAAGGACCCAAACCGATGCGGTCGCCGTCCTTCAGGGTCAAGGATTCGGCCTCCTTGCCGTTCACCGTCAGCACCGCCTGTCCCAGTTTTTTGAGATGGAACTGCTTGTCGACCTTGTAGAGGGCCGCATGCTCGCGAGAGATCTCGGGCTCCGCGAGGACGACATCGCATTGGGGCGAGCGGCCGATCTTGGTGCTGCTGTTGTGAAGGACGACGCGAAAGACCGGTTCCACGCCGCGGGAAAAAAGAAGATGAGCCATACGCCTACCTCGCTTTGGCTCCCTACCCGTGGGCTTCTCCTAATGCAGCCCAAACGAGACGGTCAAGGAGGATTATACCCTTGCTAGCCCCGGAGCCTTTCACTAGTAGCGCTCCCATGAAGCAATGGCGGCAGCCGGGAAAAATCGGCGACATCCTCCAGAAGGCCCTGGAAAGTTGGGATCTGGGGCCGAAGCTGCGGCGCTACGAAGCCGCCGCCCACTGGGATGAGATCGCCGGCCCCCAGATCGCGGCCAAATCGCGGACCAAGGGGATGCAAGGCGATGTCTTGGTCGTGGAGGTCGATCACCCGGCTTGGGTTCAGGAGTTAAACCTGATGAAGGGGCTATTGTTGAAGAAGCTTCAATCCGAGCATCCCAAGGCTCGGATCCGCGATCTAAAATTCATACTTAAGTAAATAAAATCAAATGCTTAGAATTAGGCTGGAACCCTTTTCGTCAGCGGGTCGATAAATGGACGGGAGCACACGAGAAGGAGTATGGGATGTTTCCTCGTGTGTTAGGCCGGATCGCCGGCCAATTCGCCGCCACGGCTTGCGAAGGCTATAATCATGTCTATCGTGCCGCGCAAAGCCTCCTCAACAACAATGCCAGCGATACGATCGAGAGCGGATTCCGCCGCGGTCTTGTCGACGCTGCGCTTTTCACGCTCATGCCAGCCCCGCTCCGTCCTTTGGTCGCGGCTTACCGGGCTTGGAGTTTGTGGAATCATCCGCTGAATTCGGCCGGGACTCCGCAGGTCCAAAATCGCTCCGACACAAATTCGCCCCGCTCAAGCCAAGAAAAAGGCTTGGCCTGCTATCTCAACGCAATGTCGGAAAGCGATCCCTTGCTGATGTCGCCGTTCGGCACGATGCCTTTTGAAAACTGCCGCTAGCCTTAGATGGCGTAGCCGTCCTTCTCAAGGGCGTGTTGGGCGATCTGCAGCTTGAGATCCAGGGTGTTGATCGGCTTGACTTCGAGGATGCGGTCGATGGCCTTGGCGTACTTCTCGTAACCGGCATCGTCGCCCTTGGCCACGTTGGCGCAGAACTGCTTGGCCATGGTGACCAGCTCGAGGCACTTCTCGGTGACGTAGGCCTTGGTGATGGCAATCGGAATCCGGGCCTTCTCTTCACCGATCTGCTTGATGAGCTGGAGCGAGCGGAGCAAGGCCGATTCCATGGCGTAGACCTCAATAATGAAATCGGCCATCGCGACCATGAAGCTCTGACGATCTTTGATCTCGGCCATATATTTCTGCACCGCCACGCCGCTGACGTAGACCGCCAGCTTCTTGGCCTGATTCACCAAGTTGGTCCGGTTGACCAGGACCCGCTGGTCGGTTTCCTTGGGAAAGCCATCCTTGAGCTGGCCGAGGATCCGTTGAATCTCGCCCATCAAGTCGATCTCGCCCTTCATCGCCCGCTTGAGCAAGGTGCCGGGGATGATCATCCGGTTGATCTCGTTGGTGCCTTCGAAGATCCGGTTGATCCGGGAGTTACGGTAGAAAGCCTCGACCGGATATTCCTCGATGTAGCCATAGCCGCCGTGCATCTGGACACCTTCGTCGGCGACGAAGTCCATCGCTTCCGAGCCGTAGACTTTGCAGATCGAGGCTTCGATGGCGTATTCCTCGACCATTTGCAGCGCCTTCTTGTCGTACTCGGCGTCGCTCTTGTCCAAGGTCGCGATCGCGGCATCGAGCTCGCCGGCATAGCGGTACATGATCGATTCGGTCACGTAGGTCCGGATCACGCAGTCGGCGATTTTTTGCTGGATGATCTCGAAGTCGGCTAAAGGTTGGCCGAACTGCTTGCGTTCCTTGACGTAGCGAATGCTGTGCTCAAGCACCCGCTTGCAGCCGCCGGTGCAGGCCGCACCGAGCTTCCAACGGCCGACGTTGAGGACGTTGAAGGCGATCTTGTGGCCCTTGCCGATCTCGCCGAGGACGTTCTCGACCGGGACCTTGGCGTCTTGGAGGATGATCGGCACCGTCGAAGAACCATGGATGCCCATTTTCT
>JBIOXX010000319.1:0-5739 GCA_044869875.1 bacterium
CCGATGGAGGCTCAGATTCGGCAGGCCGAATCGGTGGCCCTCGGCGAAGCCGACGCGACCAAGAACCTGGGCTTGTTGGACGGAGTGTCGGTGGGAGACGGCATGGTCAAGGTCTCGCTGAGCATCCCAACGGTGCGGGGCGAAGTCGCGGCGCGGCTTTATCTCAGCCTCGAGTGCCTGCTGAAGAAGGATCGCCGCCTGGTGGCGCTGATCCCGGGCAGCTTGGCCAACGGCGGCACTTATTACGAGCTCGCGGTCCCGGGACGCCCGGGCTTCAATGCGGTGCGGGTGCTGGCGAAAGCCGGCTATTGCCCCTTGTCGGTCGACCTCTTGGGAACCGGGAACTCTTTCCGGCCCGAAGTCGGCCAGGACGTGGACAGCGCGGATGCCGCTTTCGCGGTGGCAGCGGTGGCGAGACCCGTCGCTACGATCTTGGGAATCCCGAAGTGGGATGTTTACGGCGAGACCGGTGTCGGTAACAACACGGCCTTGCTGTTGGCGCGCCGGACCGACGTGCGCTCGATCGTCGTCACCACGCCTTTCTATCGCCGCTTCGGACCGGCTTCGGGGATGCTCTTCGACCCCGGATTCCAAGCCTTTGTCTCTTCGCTCCCCTATCTGGGGAACGATCCGGCCTCCTTCCCGCCCTTCTTCGGAAACACTTATCCCGACGTGTTAGCAGCGGCCATCAACGCCATCTTAGGGCCGGCGCCCCAAACCATTCCAACCGGGGCATTCGTCGAGTTGTTTGCAATCCCTTTCGGCTTCGATCCGGTTGCCGGAGAATTCGTCCTCGAATCGCCGATTCAAAACGCCGAGCCGGCCCGGGCTGACGCCTTGTTCATCCAAGGCTCGCCGGATCCTGCCGGCAGCGAGGCCGGCACCGCCGAACAGGTCGAGGTTTATGGTGCGACCGGTGGCGGCCAGGCCGAGCTCGTCACCTTGGTGGGGGTCGGCCATCTGATGCGGTTCGACGCGGTTCAAAGCGACGGAGCTTCGAGCCCGTTCTGGGATTCGACGCTGGACTTTTTAGCGGCGCATTGAGTCAAGCAAACAGCGAGCTTCAAGGCCGGGGAATTCCCCGGCCTTTTTTGCGCTCAAGATCTTGGGTCATTCACCCTCGGAATCCTGGAAGTGGGACAAGGTCCGCTTGAAGAACCGGATGCCTTCCAACAAATAAAGCGTGGCCGCCGTGAACTGGAAGGCGATGAAGGCGAGATGCCAATGCCGCGTTAGGAAAATGTCGGGCCAACGCAAAATGGCGAAGCCGGCCCCGACGTTGAAGCTGAAGCTGAGGGGAAGGATCCAGCGAATGTTCCGCTGCTGCGACTTCTTAGCTTCGTTAAAGAGGGTCATGGTCGAGGGCGAGCGGAGCTGGGGTAGGGCTTTCTCAATCATCTTCAAGTCCCAAAAGAACAAGCCCCAAATGAAAATCGCCAGCACCGCGAACAGCGCGAACCAATTGGCCGGCTTCGAAGCCTGGGTGAAAGCGATGGCTTGGACGAAGGCGGTGATGATGTAGAGGAAGGTGTGCCCGAAATCCATCGGCCAGCGAATGATGGTCAGAGTATGGATGATCGCTCGCGACCAGAACAGGCAGATTACCACCAGGCCGGTGGCGACATAGGGCCAAAAGAAATACTGCTGTTCGATCAGGATTTCGCGCGAGCTTTCGACGAGGAAATACAGGGTCACGCCCTGGATGATGCTGATCAAGGTCAGCTCGATGTTCAGGGTGAGGGCATCGAGCTTGTTCACGGGCCACCTCGAACCATGTCGCCGACCGCCTCGACCCAGACCGGATTGGCGTTGAGCGAGCGGATGAGCTCCAAATCGCCGCCCAGATGATAGGCCTGTTTCTTGGCCCGAATGCCGATCTCCTCCAAGGTCTCCAGACAATCGGCGACGAAGGAAGGGCAAAAGACCGCGATGCGCTTTTTGCCGGCCTCGATTAATTCCGGAATCACCAGATCGGTGTAAGGCTTGATCCAAGGCGTCCGGCCGAGGCGCGACTGGAAGCTGATGCTATAGCTTTCGGGGGCGAGCTTGAGCTCGGCCGCGATGGCTCGGGCGCTGGCGAAGCTATGGGCTCGGTAGCAGAGCCCGTTGGCCGGAATGATCTTGTCGCAGCAAGTGGCCGACTTGAGGCAATACTCGCCGCCGGTGTCGACTTTCTGGATCTGACGCTCGGGCAGGCCGTGGAAGCTGAACAAGACGTGGTCGGGCTGGAAACGCTCCAAGCGCGGCCGGCCGAGCTCGGCGAAGGCCCGGACGAAACCGGGATGGTCGAAAAAGGGCATCAAGAAGCGCAGCGGGATCGGGTTGTCGAGTTTTTTCGCCACCCGGAAAACCTCTTCCTGACTCGACCCGGTGGCCGAGGTCGAATACTGAGGATAGAGCGGAAGCACTCGGACTTCGCTGACGCCGCGGGCGAGCAGCGCCTTCAGCGCCGATTCGATGGAGGGCTGGCCATAGCGCATGCCGATTTCAACGGCGTAGTCGTTGCCGAGCTGCTCGGTCACCGCCCGGCCCAGCTCCTGGGTGTTGACCAAGAGCGGCGATCCTCGCTCGGTCCAAATTTTTTGATAGGCTTGAGCCGACTTGGGCGAGCGAAAAGGGGCGATGATGAAATTCACCATGAGCCAGCGGGCGACCGGATTGATGTCGATGACCAGCGGGTCGGAAAGGAATTGCCGCAGGTAGCGCCGCACCGCCGAAGTCGTCGGCGCGGCCGGAGTTCCCAAGTTGATCAAGAGGACGCCGATCATTCCTAGCTCCAGGGTTTCACCACCACCATGATCACGATCACGAAAAGCAGGACGGTCGGAATTTCATTGATAAAGCGGCAGGCTCTTTCCGAGAGGAAGAAATCGCCGCGGCCGAAGCGCTTGGCGACGATGCCGGCGAAAATCTGATAGCCGATCAAGCCGGCCACCCCGAGCAGCTTGACGTGGAACCAGGGCGCCCGCAACACCGAGGGGTTCATCGAAATCAGCAGCACGCCGAAGAGGATCGTCAGCAGCATCGCCGGATGCATGATGACGTAGAGCAGCTTGCGCTCCATGAGGGAGTAAGCCCGCCGCATGTTTTCCTCGTCTTTGTGCTTGGCGTGGTAGACGAAGAGCCGAAAGATGTAGAAGAGGCCGGCGAACCAGGCGACCATGAAGATAAGGTGGAAGGCCTTGATCCAGAGGTAGAGCATTGGGAATGGGATAGGCTAAGGTTGAAGTCAGAACAAGCGTTAATTAGACCGTTTTCGAGAAGGTCGGATTCACGGCCTGACCCTGGATGGCCGGCAGGTAGCGGTCGAAATTCATCGCGACATTTCGCAGAAATAGAAAGCCTTCGCCCCGAACTTGCAGCCTCTGGCCCGACATCTCGACCAGCCCGTCGGCGCTGAGACCAGCCAGGCCGTTCAAATCCGGGGCGAAATATTCCTCGAAGTTTAAATTCCACTTCCGCTCGAAGTCGCCGATATCGATCCTTCCCAAACACATGATTCTGGTGACCAGATCGCGGCGGATCAAATCGTCGGGGCTGAGCAGAAAGCCGCGGAAGCTGGCCAGCTCGCCGCCGTCGATCGCGGCCTCGTAGGCCGGCAATTCCTTCAGGTTCTGGAAGTAATTCCCGCCGACGAAGGAGATCGCGCTGACTCCAACGCCGATTTGGTGGGCGTCGGCCTTGGTCGAATAGCCCATGAAGTTGCGGTGCAGGCTGCCGTCCTCGGCGGCTCGGCTCAGCTCATCGTTGGCCAAGGCAAAGTGGTCCATGCCGATGGAGCGATAGCCGTTGGCCAAGAAGGTTTCATAGGCCAGCTTGAAAAGCTCGAGCTTGAGCTCGGGCGGCGGCAGGTCCGAATCCTTGAAGGAGCGCTGGACCGGGCTTTTCCACGGCACGTGGGCGTAGCTGTAGACCGCCAGGCGATTCGGCCTGAGCTCCAGCACTTGGGCCAAGGTCCGCTTCCATTCGGCCATTCCCTGGCCGGGCAGCCCGTAGATCAGATCGAAGTTGAAAGAATCGAGACCGAGCTTTCGAAGCAGGGTCACCATCTCCGCGGTCATCTCATAAGTCTGAAAACGGTTGATCAGCGCCTGAACCTTGGGATCGAAATCCTGGACTCCGAGCGAGACGCGGTTGAAGCCGAGCCGGGCCAAATTCTCGCAGAAGGCCGGAGTGCTGGTGCGGGGATGCATCTCGATCGCCCACTCGGCCGAAGCCGAGGGCGCGAATTGGCGGCGGATGGCCGCCACGATCTCGCTCAATTCCTCGGGCTGAAGAAAGTTGGGCGTCCCGCCGCCGAAATGAACTTGGCTGACCTCGCGGACTTCCGGCGGAAGGGCGGCCGCCACTCTTTCGAGCTCGGCCAGTATTCGATCTACGTAGGGCCGGG
The DNA here is from genome assembly GCA_044869875.1 of bacterium. GTDB lineage: Bacteria > UBA10199 > UBA10199 > DSSB01 > DSSB01 > DATEDP01. The sequence continues at coordinate 4,391 of JBIOXX010000319.1, forward strand.
AGCGGGAATGGTCGGCGGTGATCACCTGCATGCAGCCGCAGAAGTGGCAGAGCTTCTCGCAGAAGGGGAGATGGAAGTAGAGCGAAAGCGTTTCGCCGGCTTTCAAGTTCCCCAAGCTCGCCCGGTAGTCCTCGGGCTTCAAGCCCTCGGTCCAGGCCGGAACGGTGGGATAGCTGGTATAGCGCGGCCCAGCGACGTTGTACTTGCGCAAAAGGGTGAGCAGGCGGTCTTCCATGGTTGTGGATATATCGTAAAACCCTATGAAAAAACTAGACAACTCCCTCGGTGATTCGGAGATAATACGCCCCATAGGGAATCGCTACATTTTTCGAGGAAAGAGCAATGGCTCCGGCAGCACTCCAGTCCAGCATCTTGCGCCCGGCTCCGTCTCCAGTGGTGGGGATCGACCACGCCCGTTTATTATCCGAAATCATTGAAAATTTACCGATTGAAGGCGAGGCCGCGGCCTTGGGTCGGGAGCTTCGCGCTCTGGCCCGGGAACGGGATCCGGAGCTCCTGGCCGAAGCCCTGCTCAGCCTGGCCGGACGGCAGGTCCGCGCCGGCCATGCCGAAGATGCCGCCCGTCTCTTCCCGGCCCTTCATCGCCTGGCCGAGAATCCGGCCTTGCCGGCGACGCTTCGTCAGCGCATCGAAGGCCAGCTAGCCGGCTTTCAAGGCCAGGGCAGCGTCGGCCAAAAAGTCGAGCATCACGTTCAGAATTTCTTTCACGAGGCCATGCATCCCGCGACCTTGGCCGGCTTCGCTTTCGGCGCCGGCGCCTTTCAAAGCGCCCGTCTCCTCGCCTTGAGCCGTTTAAGCGTCTCTTCGGCTGGGTTTTTCACCCGAGGTTTGGGTGCGCGCTTCCTCGGCGGTGTGGCCGGGTGGTCCGCCGAAGTTCCGGCGCTGACTTTGGGCAGTCGCGCAGTCCGAGCCTTGATGGGCGAGCGAGTCGAATGGAATCGCCAGGCTCTGGGCCAAGAGCTGGCCGGCACCGCGATCACCTTGGGTCTGATGCGGATGGCGGGTTACGGTGCCCGGCGCGGCTTCGAAACGGTTCACGGCCTGCCGGCCTCGGGCCAATCGCTTCGCTGGAGCGGCGTCGTTCCCTTCACGGGCCCGGCTTTTCAACAGGGCGCGATGCTGGGCAGTTTGATGCTGGCTCACGACCTCGAAGCTCGCTTGGGACTGAGACCGGCCACCGATCTGGCCGGAAACTTCAGCGCATCGCTGCTGACTCTCTTTCAGTTCCAGGTCGGCGGGAGAATTTTTCACGAGCTCCAACCTCGCGGCTTCGCCCGGGCGATCCAGACCGCCGAGCAGCAAAGCCAAAACCTTTCCGGACCGCGCTT
>JBIOXX010000320.1:0-3799 GCA_044869875.1 bacterium
TCAAAAAAGTGCTGAAGTCGAACCCGAAGTATCTCTACGCCTCGGTCCAACTCGGCGTGACGCTCTACGCCGCCGGCAAGGCCAAGGAAGCGATTGCCCAGTGGAAGAAGACGCTCAAGGCCGATCCCCAGCATGAGGGGGCGAAGATGTACCTTAGGCTGGCCGAGCAGGCGGCTTAAACTCCGAATATTTATTTCTCAAGTCGACGTATCGGGGATGCTCGAACTCCACCCGTTCCCCCCGCTCATAGCCTTCAAGCTTAATCGCGATCGCCGGATCTTCAGGGTCGATGACGCCGTTCATGTTGGCGTCGATCACCAGGATTTCATCTTGGAATCGATTGAAGCCTTGGACGTCGAGCGGGCGCATACTCAGCCGACCAGCTCGTAGACCTTCTGCAGGGCGCCGTCGAGGCCTTCGATATTGGAGCCGCCGGCCTGGGCCATCTCGGCCTTACCGCCGCCGGAACCGCCAACCAGCGCTGCCAGCTCTTTGGCCAGCTTGCCGGCATCGAAGCGCGGTGTCAGATCTTTCGAAACTCGGACAATGAGCGTGACCTTGCCTTCGGTGGCCGAGCCGATCACCGAGACGCCGGAGCCGAGCTTATCCTTCACCTGATCGGAGAAATCGCGGAGCGACTTGAGATCGTCGATGTCGCGGCGCAGGGCCAGGACCTTGACACCGCCGATGTCCTTGGCTTGGCTCAGGATGTCGCCGCCACCGCCTCCGCCGCCCGAAGCCACCTTGGCTTTGAGCTGGGAGACTTCCTTTTCGAGCTTCTTGAGCTGCTCGCTCTGCTGGGTCCACTTCTCGACCGTGTCTTGATAGCGATCGGATTTGGCGAGCTTGCTCAGTTGCAGCAGGGTGCTTTCCATTTCCCGGAAATTCTCGATCACCGCCGCGCCGGTGATGGCCTCGATCCGGCGGACACCGGCGGCGACCGAAGACTCGCGGAGGATCTTGAAAACGCCGATCTCGCCGGTGCGGTCGACGTGGGTGCCGCCGCAGAGCTCGGTCGAGAAGTCTTCGACCTTCAATACCCGAACCTTGTCGCCGTATTTCTCGCCGAAAAGCGCCATCGCGCCCTGACCCATCGCCTCGTCGTAGCTCATCTCCCGCTTCTGGACTTCGATGTCCTCGCGGATCTTCTCGTTGACCAGGTCTTCGACCTTGAGGAGCTCCTCCCGAGTCATGGGCTGGAAATGACTGAAATCGAAGCGGAGCCGCTCGGCCGTCACCAGCGAGCCGGCCTGCTTGACGTGCTCGCCCAAAACTTTGCGGAGCGCCGCATGCAAAAGATGGGTGGCGGTGTGATTGAGCCGGGTCGGGCCGCGCGTTAAAGGATCGACTTTGAGATGAACCTCTTCGTCGACTTTTAAGCTCCCTTCCCGAACTTTCACCAAGTGAGCGATCATTTCACCGGCCGGCTTTTGAGTGTCCTTCACCTCGGCCAAGGCCTGGGGGGCGATGATCTTGCCTTGATCGCCGACCTGGCCGCCGGACTCGGCGTAGAAAGGCGAATATTCGGTGTAGATCTCGGCCTCATCGCCCTGCTTCACCTCGTCGACCCGCTCGCCGTCTTTCACGATGGCGGTAATTTTGGAGATGCACTCCAAGCTTTGGTAGCCCAGGAATTGAGTCCGAAATCCCTCGGCGGCCAGGGCCTGATGGACCTCGCCGACCTTGGCATCGCCCGATCCCCGCCAAGCGGCGCGGGCTTTCTCGCGCTGGCCTTCCATGCAGCGCTCGAAATCGGCGCTGTCGACGGTCAAGCCGGCCTCGGTCGCGATGGTTTCCGTGAGGTCGAGCGGAAAACCGAAGGTGTCGTAGAGCTTGAAGGCGACCGCCCCGGAAAGATTCGGCTTGCCGGCTTTTTTCGCGGCCGCGATCTCGCCTTCGATGATCTCCATGCCATTTTCGAGGGTCTCGAGAAAGCGCTGCTCCTCGGCGCGAATCACTTCCTCGATGAATTTTTGATTGGCGACCAGCTCGGGATAAACGTCGCCCATTTCTTGGGTCAAGACCGGCAGGATCTTATAGAAGAAAGCCTCGTGCATGCCCAGCATCCGGCCGTGGCGGATGGCCCGGCGCATGATGCGGCGGAGAACATAGCCTCGACCCTCGTTGGAGGGCAGAACGCCGTCGCCGATCAGGAAGCAGGCGGCCCGAATGTGATCGGCGACGACCCGCATCGAGACGTCGGTCGCTTCGTTCTCGCGGTATTTCTTCCCCGACAGCTCCGAAATCTTGGCCAGCAACGGCGTGAAGAGATCGCTATCGTAATTGCTGTAAACACCCTGAACGACGCAGGCCAGCCGCTCCAAGCCCATGCCGGTGTCGACGCTGGGCTTGGGCAAGGGCTTCAAGGCGCCGTCGGCCGAGCGGTCGAACTGCATGAAAACCAAGTTCCAGATCTCCATGATCCGGCCGCTTTCGCTGCCCTGGAGAAAATCGTCGCGGGTCTTTCCATCGCCGCCGTCGAAATCATAGTGGATCTCGGTGCAAGGGCCGCAGGGGCCGGTCTCACCCATGCTCCAGAAATTGTCGGCTTCGTCCAAGCGCAGGATCCGATGGGGCGGCACATCGCTCAGCTCTTTCCAAATCGCTTCGGCCTCGTCGTCCTCGCGAAACACCGTCACCCAAAGCCGGGTCTGGTCGAGCTTGAGGACCTTGGTCAGGTATTCCCAAGCGAAGGCGATGGCGTCGCGCTTGAAATAGTCGCCGAAGCTGAAATTGCCGAGCATCTCGAAGAAGGTGTGATGACGGTGGGTCCGGCCGACGTTCTCGAGATCGTTGTGCTTGCCCGAAACCCGCATGCACTTTTGGGAGCTGGTCGCCCGCTGGGTGCCCACGCTTTCCTGGCCGAGGAAGACGTTCTTGAAGGGAACCATGCCGGCATTGGTGAAGAAAAGCGTCGGGTCGCGGTCGGGAATGAGCGAGGCGCTCTTGATCCGGCGGTGGGCCTTGCCTTCGAAGAATTTGAGAAAAGATTCGCGGATTTCCGAGGATTTCATACAGGATCGAGCCTAGCAGGGCGGGCTAAGCGGGGCAATTCCGGAATTGGCGCCGGTAATGGCGGGCTAAGCCCGCTTTTTCTCCGGCTCCGGCGCGGCCTTTTCAGCTTTTTCAGCCTTCGGCGCAGTCCCGGCTCCAGCTCCGCCCAAGCCATAATGCTCGCGCAGCTTGACCTCGATCTCTTCGATGACCTTGGGATTGGTCTTAAGGAAGTCCTTGGCGTTGTCCCGGCCTTGGCCGATCCGCTCCTTGCCGTAGCTGAACCAGGAGCCGGTCTTGTCGACCAGCCCGCTGTTCGCGGCCAGGTCGAGCAGGTCGCCCTCGCGGGAAATGCCTTCGCCGTACATGATGTCGAACTCGACTTCGCGGAAGGGCGGAGCGACCTTGTTCTTGACGATCTTGACTCGGGTTCGGTTGCCGACCACTTGGTCGCCGACCTTGATCGAGCCGATGCGCCGGATGTCCATCCGGACCGAGGCGTAGAACTTGAGGGCGTTGCCGCCGGTGGTGGTCTCGGGGTTGCCGAAGACGACGCCGATCTTCTGCCGGAGCTGGTTGATGAAGATCAGAGTCGTCTCGGTTTTGTGAGCCACCGCCGTCAATTTGCGCAAGGCCTGGCTCATCAGGCGGGCTTGCAAGCCCATGTGAGCGTCGCCCATCTCGCCCTCGATCTCGGCCTTGGGGACCAGGGCGGCGACCGAGTCGACGACGATGACGTCGATGGCGTTGCTTCGGACCAGAGCCTCGGCGATTTCCAGCGCCTGCTCACCGCTGTCGGGCTGGC
>JBIOXX010000321.1:0-2722 GCA_044869875.1 bacterium
CCCCGAGTTGGAAATTGCGGCGACGGCGGCCCGGCCATCGCCGCTACCATTGGATTTCCCGGTGGTCTCTACTACGACCGAGCTAGTGCGACTCTCTATATCGCCGACACCCATAGCCAAAAAGTACGCAAGATCCAGAACGAAATCATCGACACGGTGGCAGGGAACGGTCAAACCGGTTTCGACGGCGATGGGCCGGCCCGGAAACGCCGACTCGGTTACCCCGAGGGAGTGGCCTTGTATGGGAGCGAGTTGTTCATCGCCGACCAAGGCAATCAGCTCATTCGCAAAGTGGGCTTGAGCGAGGCTGAGCCCAGCCTCGTCACGGTGGCTGGTATCGGCGTCGATCTGAAGAAACCGCCGAACCAATACACCCTGACCCTCCCCGAAGATGTGACTTGCGATCAGGTTGGCAACTGCTACATCGCCGACCAGAATAACCTCGTCGTTTATCGTCTGGCGAAGGATGGGACCTTCTCGGTCTTTGCCGGGGTTCTGGGCGGCGACCCCTTCTTAGCCGGGGAGATCGGCGACGGTCGACCGGCCAATGAAGCTTTCTTGGGGAGCCCGACCGGGCTGGCGCTGGACGCCGCCCGCAATAACGATCTCTACATCACCGACCGCGACACCGTGGTGGTCCGTCGGGTCGATGGGAAGACCAACATCATTAATACCATCGCCGGCAGCGGTGAATTCTGTGAGAGCGGTCCCTGCGGCGACGAGGGCCCGGCGCTTGAAGCCTCCTTCGGCTTTCCTTTCGGCGTCGTGGCCAAAAATGGAGTCGTTTACATTTCGGACATCGTCAGCAACCGGATCCGCAAGGTCGATCTCAATGAGCCTAATCCGCGGATCACCGCCTTCGCCGGCAGTGGCGAGTACGGTTATTGCGGCGACGGCGGTTCGGCCCTCGAGGCTTGCCTGGCCTTTCCCAGCCGCATGCTGTTCGACCGAGAGGGCGCCATGCTCATCGCCGACGAGAACAATCACGTGATTCGCCGGGTCAAGGATGGGATCATCACGACCGTCGCCGGCGATGGGTTCATGGATGAGATCGGTTTCGGCAGGTTTCAGGGCGACGGCGGGCCGGCCTCGCGGGCCTCTTTCTTCTTCACCCGAGGGATGGCCCTCGACGAGAGCGGCGGGCTCTACGTCGTCGACATCTTGAATGGCCGGGTTCGATACATCACGGCCGGCAAGGACAAACTGATCACCGGAGCGGAAGACGAAATTATCAGCAGCCCGATCGGTAACGGTGAGGGCGGCCCTTTTGGCGATGGAGCCCCCTATAGCGACGGAGCTCCGGCTTCCGAGACAGCCTTCGTCGTTCCGCTCGCCCTCGGTCGGGATGGGGCCGGCAATCTCTACGTCACCGATTCCGACAACTTGGTGGTTTATCGGATTCAAACCGCGGCGAAGGTGAGTTTCCCCGGACCGGTCAGCGCGCGATCGAACGCGGATATTCTCGGCGTCATCGAATTGAAAGGCTTTCAGCACGACGAAATCAAGGTCGGCACTATCCAGCTTCAGGCCATCGATCCGGCGAGCAATCGCCATACTCGGAAAGTGAAGGCTAAGGGCGGCGTGGTTCTCCCGCTGCCCGGCCGCCAGGCATTGGCTCTCGTTCTCTTCGATGGCGCTTTGCGCCAGGATTTGAAGGGGCTCAACGAGGCGAAACTACGGGTCGAAGGGCGAGCCAGCAGCGGAGGCTATTTCAGCGGGGACGACCTCGTGCCCATCCATTGAGGGTCTAATCACCGGCGCCTTGCCTTGGGCGTCTCTTTGGCATAGTTTATGCTTCCTGCCGCCCAAATAGCGGCCGGAAAGAAAATGAAACGAATCCAAGATTTCCGCATTCCCTACGAACCTGACCCGGATTTGAAGCCCGTGGTCGCCTCCCACCTCGGACTCGATCTCCGGCAAATCCGCGACATCCGCGTCCAAAAGCGCAGCCTCGACGCCCGCCAGCGCGGCCGCCTGGCCTGGGTTTACTCCTTGGAAATTTATTTCGAAGGCGAGAAGCCCGAGAAAAATTTCGAGCCCTTTCCTCAAGTGAATTGGCATGGTCCGCCGCCGCTCATCCTCGGCGCCGGACCGGCCGGACTTTTCGCCGCCTGGACTTTTTTGGCTCACGGCATCAAGCCGATTCTCTTCGAGCGCGGCGAGCGGACCCATGCCCGGATGCTCAAGATCAGCCGCTATTGGCGGAAAGGCGAGCTCGATCCCGAGAGCAATGTCTGCAACGGCGAGGGCGGAGCCGGGACCTTCAGCGACGGCAAGCTCATCACCCGGATCAAGAGTCCGCTGATTCCGAGAGTGATGCAGGCGCTGATCGACTACGGCGCGCCGCCCGAGATTTCCTACGTCTACAATCCTCACGTCGGGAGCAATTTGATCCGCGAAGTGATCAAGAAGATGAGCGACGACCTGATCGGCCGCGGCGCCGAGCTGCGCTTCGGAACCCGGGTCGAATCCTTGGAGCTGAGCCAAGGCCGAGTCGCCGGCGTTCGGCTGTGCGACGGAAGTAAAATCAAGGGCGGCGGACTCATCCTGGCCTGCGGTCATAGCGCCGGCGATTTCTTTCTTCGCTTGCGCGAGCAGGGCGTTGGCTTCGAGCCCAAACCCTTCGCCTTGGGACTGCGCATCGAGCATTCCCAAGCCGCCATCGACCGTTGGCAATACGGCGAGAACTGCGAGTTGCCCGGTCTGGAGACCGCCCAATACA
>JBIOXX010000322.1:0-6560 GCA_044869875.1 bacterium
TAAGTGAAGTTAACCCAATCCCGAAAATAGAGCCCCAAGCCGGCGGGGTGAACCGTCAAGTACTGCTGAAGCAGCCGGATGTCGCCCTGCTCGGCTTGCCAACGGAAGGCTCGAGCCTCGGCCAGCATCTCTTCCAAATAAGTTCCGCGCAAACCGCGATTGGTTTGGAGGGGCGCTCGGACGAAATGGGCGTGCTCATGAACGAGTTGAACCAGCCGCAAAAAGGCGAGGTCGCGGTAAGCGGAATGGGAAGCCGCTTCCACTCTCAGCAAATAGATCGAATCGCGGCCCGAAGGATCTTGAGCAGCCGGGCGAAAGAGCCCGCCGAAACTTCGCCGTGGCTCTCCGGAATCGATGCCGGCGAAAAGGACGCTGAATTCCTCGCGCGGCAGAAAAACTAAGCGAAGGCGTTCGTCGGCAAGGTCGCGCTCAATCGTCTCGGAGATCGGATCGCCTAGCAGGCTGAGCGCGCGCCGAACGTTTTCAAGATCCAAGGGCCGGCGGTTGTCGGGCCAAACTTCTTCGAGGATTCGCCGAGTTCGGGCCTTCCGGCCGGCCGCCGATTCGGCTTCCAGCAGATCGGGCAAGCGCCGATAGAGCTGGGACAACTCCCGAGCCAAGTCCGGTTCGGCGACGTATCCGTCATCTTGGCTACCGAGAATCGCGTCCGATTCGCGAAAGGGATGGAATTGGTCGCGAACGCGGACACCCAAGTCCATGTCGATCAACTCCCTCAGCTTGGCCAAGTGGCTGGGCTCATACATCAAGACCCGGATTAGGCGTTGAGTCCTTAAGGCGCCGGCCGGATTGAGACGAGCTCGGACCAAAGCGGCACCGACCAATTCCCGCTGCTCGGGATATTTTTCCAACCAATCCCCGACGTAGTTCACCACCTGAACCCGATCGGCCTCAGCAACGAATCGATCGAAGGCTTGAAGGCTCTGCCTGGCTTCCCTCGGCAAGGGCAAGCGCCGGATCAGGCGCTGGGATTCGCTCCGGGCCGAAGCCAGCTCGACCAGCCGCAAGCTTCGTTCGATCAGCCGCTCGGGTAATAGCCGAAGCTGAGGATCGAGCTCGGCAAGCAAGGTTTCCATTTGATCGACCGAAGCTCCCTCGGCGACGTACTGCAAGAGCCGATCGAAGCGGGCCTGATCCTGATGGCGGACCGCCGCTTCCATTCCGGCTCGGGCCACGGTGCTGAGATAGCTCCCGCTCAGCCCGCGGGGCGAAGCGTAAGTGGTCGCGTAGTGCAAGCGACGGATGGCTAATTCAAAATTCGCGACCTCCTCGTAACGCGATCCACGGACCAGCCGCAGCAGCGCCTCGCCCAGCCCGGTTTGGCGGCCGATGCCTTCGAGACTTTGGACCACCAGCGAGCTGGCCCGCGGCCCCAGCGAATACTCCAGGTTGATTCGAGACAGCGCGGCATCGACTTCCCGCCGGAAGATGGGCTGAGTGATCTCCTCGTCCGGTCGCAGGTTGGCGGCGAGCTCCATCGGTCGCACCGCCGCGCTCGACAGGAATCGCCAGCCCGGAGTCTCGGCTACCCCGCGACTCGCTTGGAGCTCGGCTTCGGACAAGCCGGCGCCGCCGCTTCCGATAAGCGCCGAGGCAATCCTTCCGCCGACTCGCAATTGGAGAAAAGTTTCGCAAGCGTCGAACCAACGGTGAGTCTCCTCTTGGCTGGGACGGAATCCGAAGCTTTCTTCGGCTCGATGACCGAGATAGATCCCAGTCAAGGTCCCAGCGCCCAAGGCGATCGGCCGGAAGGAAGAGTCGCCGGCCAAACGATTCGCCGCCAAGCCGCTCAGCTTCAGCGAGCCCAAGAACAAAGCGGCGCCGCCCAGATCGTTGACCAAAGTCGAAGCCTCGCCAAAGCCTTGTTCATATCCCAACAAGCCGTGGGCCGTGCGGGTTCCCAAGACGAAAGTCGGAACTTCCGCCGCATAAGCGGCGCCGCCGGCAAGAGCCCGCGCCCTCCAGCCTCTCGTCCACCCAGTTTCGGCGCTAAAAGCCAGCGAGCGCAAAGCAAAGCCGCGGACCAGGGAGGCCGCGGCGCCGGCCGAGAGGAACCCAAAAATCATCGCCGGGTCGCTGGCCTGCACCAGAAAATTACGGGCTGAAACCTCGAGTCGAGCATCGACCGAACCCCGGCCCTGCAGAGCTTCGGAACGGCCGAGCGCCCGATCCCGACCCGGAACCTCGGCCGGCAGGACCGCCAGTAGAGAATGGTAAAGTTCTAATGCCTCGACTTCGCGACCCTGAGCTTCCAAGCGGCGGCCCCACGAAAGCAGGTCTTCCAAGAGGAGCTCAGGGTCTAGCTCGGCACGGAGCGAATGCAAGTAGTCGTGATCGCTTCGATTCAGACCGGATCGAAAGGTGGGAGCGTCAAGCCGCTGCCAAAGGTCGAAAAGCTCGAGCCGGGCGCGAGCTTGGCTGCCGGAAGAAGATGCAGTCGGGCGCAGGTTGGAGACAAGGGGGTTCAATCGACAGCAATTCCCTCTTGCGCCCCTTCATTGGCCATTTGGCCTTGCTTCAGGATTGGTGTTTCGATTTATCGATTTCGACGACGGTTTGTTGTCACTTTTACGAAAAGCGGATTTTCTTTCAAGGATTAAAAAATAATTAGTAATTTCAACTACTTAAATAAATCCCGACAAAAGGGTTTTCCGATATCGACCGGTTGACTACAATTTTCATGAAACAGTCAACATCCGGGTATTCTCCAGCCGATACATAGGATAGCCAATCCACCAAATTGGGGAGCACCGCGGCCAGAGGAGTGATTGCGGCATGTCTCACCCAAGGACTACAGGGCGTTCGGTTTCGACGGGAACCGTTCCCGGCCCCATCCCCGGCGGCTCTCAACCCATCCAAAGAACCGATCCTGCTTCCGGCACCGTGCCCACGGTTCGTGACGGCGCCCGCGACGCCCAGGACCTCTCTCGCACCGAAAGCTCCCTTGGCAGCGGCACCGTTTCCGCTCCCCGCCAGCGACTGAGCACCCAACTGACCGAATTCAACCGGCTGCGGCAAAGCGAAAGTACCCAGGATCAGGAGCTCGCCCGGCGGATGCTTCCGCAATTGCTGACCGGCATCCGGGACCTTCAGGAACATCCTTCCACCGGCAACCGCGAGCTGACCCGGGATTATCTGATCATCCGCAGCGCCTCGATGACGGCGACCGAATTTCTCACCACCCACCGCTCGCGGGCCGGAAGCGCCGCCTTTCGCCGCGAGGGGGCTCAGTTGGTCGATCTCCAGCGGGCCCGGGACCAGTCCGAAGGCTCCTTGCGATTGCTCCGGCAACAGGTGCTCTTGCCAAGTCTGCCGGCGGCCGGCACGGCCCCGACGCTCGAGCAGCTCCGCAGCGCCCGGCTGGCGGCGGCGATCAGCCGCGAATTGGGAGATCTCGATACCGCCCGAGCCGATTGCCAAAACTTCCGCAATCTTTTGGCCCGCCTGCCGCGAACCGCTCTCGAGGGCAACGAAGGCCACGAATTCTTGGACGAGACCCTGCGTTTCGCGGTCCGCTGCCGGGACTACGATCCGATGATGGGCGACATCGCCTTCATCGCCGCCCACCGGGTGGCTTGGGAGCTGCCCTTAGGTCAGCGCGAAATAGGCCTGTATCAATTTCTCGCGGCCAGCCAGTCCATGACCGGAAGACAAATCGAACGCCTGCGGGGCTATGCCACCCGCTACCTCGAGAACCGACTCGGCCAAGAGGGAATTTCCACCGAAGTTCGCAGCCAGCGCGCTTTGGAACAAGGCCAGGCCATCCTCTGGCTCCGCGCCCGCGGCACCGAGATCGAAACCCCTGCCGGCGTCATGACCGCGTTGCGCAACGGTGGCGGCATCCTGGCCCGTTACGCCGAAGCTTTGAATCCCGAATCGCGGGAAAGACCTGCCGAAGTGCTGGCCTCCTTGGCGACGCGCACCCCCCGGACCTTGAGCGAGCACATGGCGGTTCGATTCGGCGCCGAGGTTCGATCTCAAGCCGTGGCAATCGCCGCCAGCACCGACCGCGCCGCCGATCCGGTGCAACGTGCTCTGGCCGGCTTCGACGCTTCGGCCTACAACCGAGCCGGCCGGCTCGAATATTACGTCGGTGAGCTGCGCGAGCTCGGCGGCCATGAAGGAGTTCTAGTCGGAGCCGACCTGCAGCGGGCCCAAGCGGCGCTGAACAGCATCCGCCAAGTTCGGGCCGAGATCGACGGCCATCTCTCCGCCGATCCCCAGCTCCAAGCCTTTCAACTGCAAGGCCTGCTGCAAGCCGATCGAACGGTGCTGGCGATGCGGCATCGCCTCGGCGACATGTACGGCACTGCTCCCCGCGAGATGCTCGGCGAGACCGACCAAGCTTACGCCGAAGCCAATAGCCGGCTCGAGCGCAGCATCCAAAGCAGCACTCAGGCTTTGGCCCAACTCCGCCAAACCACTTTGACGACGGCTCAAGACACAAACGGGACCTTGGCAACCCGGATTCAAAGCTACCGCCTCGCCAATCAAATCGACATCGCTTTGGGATCGGGCAACGAGCGGGTTCAAGATTTGAGCGCCTGGCAAACTTTGATGGGCCAAGCCACCGACAGCGACGTGTCGACCGCCGATCGCTTCACCGACATGGGCACGATCCTTTCGGGATTCCACGCGATGCGCCAGCGGCGCTACGACGAGCGGTCCTTGGATTTGCGGGACACCGAGTGGCGCTGGGGCGATCTGGTGAGCCCGATGGCTCGTTCGACCCGCGACGCTCAGGCAACGGTCTTGGCCGCCGATCCCAGCCGGATTCAGATGAGCGACGCCGACTTGACCACCCACATGACCCAAGCCCGGGACAGCATTGTCGCCCTGCTGCCCATCGTCAATCCGCCGACCGACCCCTTGGCCCAGGCGACGAACTCTCAGTATCAAGCCGAGCTCAATCTCCTGGTTTCCTCCCAACCCGGAACTTCTCACGCCGCGAGCGACGCCGCCCGGATTTTGCCGATGCTCTCGGCCGACGGCTTCGTCAATTTCCAAAGCGAGCCCAGCGTCGAGCTGGCCTTGCTCGATCAGTTGACCACCCAGGCCAACCAGCATCTGACCCAGGGCCATGTCACGATCGACACGCTCCGCGCTGCCGACTCCACCGTGAGCATGGAAAATGGCCAAAGCCGCCCGCTCTCCGATTTCATCGCCGGGGTCGAGAACCATCAGCTGACGTTCACCGACGCCTTTCGCGGCCTTTCGGTCGACGACAGAAGAAGGGTCATCCAGCAAACTTTGCACCTCGGCCGGCTCGGCGAATATCGCGCCGCCTTGGCCGCCGAGACCGATCCGGTCCGCCGCCATTTCCGCTCGGCGATGCTCGAGCTCGAGCAAGGCAACAACCTGCGGGGCCAAGCCGAGCTGCAAACTTTTCTTCGGGACGTTCGGCAGCCCGGCGAGACCCACCTCTTGTCGCCAATCGCCGATCCTCAGCTCGCGGCGATGCGCACCGTGGCCTTGGACATGAATCGGCGGCTGATGGGCCAAGCCTTGGATCGCCTGGCCCAAGTCAGCGGCGAGCTCGACGCTCAGCGCAGCGAGAATTTCGCCGGCTTCCTCGATCGCGACTTCGGCGGCAACGAAGGCACCATTCAAGCGCTGCGGAGCTTGATCAACGATCCGACGATGGGATTCTACAGCCTCGACGAGGCCTTGCCGGTGGTCCGGCATCAACGCATCGCCGCCGCCCAAGCCGATTTCGCCCGTAGCATCAGCGCCGATGCCCCGATCCTGCTGCCCTGCGGGCCTAATGTCGTCGGCCTCCACAATATCGGAAACCTCACCCTGCCCGAGATTTCGGCGATGCAGCAGCGCCAGCAAGCGCTGCAAGCCGCAGCTTACCGGGGCATGGCCGTGAGCGGCACCAGCGGCGATATCCGTTTCGGCGCCGAAGGCCTGATTCCGGAGCGAAACAGCCAGGCTCTTTTCACCGCTTTCAACGAACATCCCGAACAAGCCTTGGATGGCGTCCCCACCGTCCGGCTTACGCCCCGCGGAACCATCACCTTTGCTCCCCACCGCGGCGCCCCGCGCGGTCAAACTTCAATCCTCCGGGTGGAAATCCCGCCCGAAGGCGGATTCGTCATGGTCGAGTCCTTCCGCACCGGGGAGCTGCAGCGCACTCATTTTCCACCGGCCGATGGCCCGCGCTTCGTCTTGCTTTACCAACACCATCACCTCGAAGGCAGCACCCGCCGCTCCGGAATCGTCCGGCCGGGAGACGGCGACCCTCCGGGAACTCGGACCGAATTCGATCCCATTTTGAATCGAGTCTTCAAATTCGAAGGCTATGCCTCGATCCAACAGCGCTCCCAAAGCGCCGACGCCAATCAACAGGCCTCCTTGGCTTTGGCCGACCAGCTTCGCACCCGCGGCGGCTCCTACACCGCGGCCGCCCGGATCTACGAAGAGGTGATGGGCGACGCCGTCCACCAAGCTCAACTCGGCATTCCCCAATCCGAGCTTCAACGGGTAACTCGCGAAGCCGAGGCCGCCCGGCCCGAGGTCACCGCCGAGATTCACCGCCG
>JBIOXX010000323.1:0-3630 GCA_044869875.1 bacterium
CGTTTCCGAAGAAGTTGTGTAACGCAGGGGCTGCCCGGCTAGATAGCTTCCATCTCCCATAAGATGAGCAAGCAAAATCACTTCATCGTCTGCCCAATTCTTCGGCTGGACCGGCTCGGGAAGATACCGCGCCAAGCCCAGCCGTTCGCCGATGGCGAGCTCTTCGATAGTTTTCCATCCGTTTCCCGTTAAGACACGGTGACCCGAAGTAGCTCGAAAAACCCGGCCGCTTGCAAGCGACAATCGGCGGACCGGCTTGGTTCCCACCGACCAGACGATCTCACACTTTTCGACGATCAATTTTCCTTTGGGATCCACCGAGACCAATTCCGGTCGGGTTCCTACCAGATCCTTCACCGGAACACGGCGGCCATCGGCCAAATTAACCAAGGTATCGCCCGCCACGCACTCACGAAGATCCGAAAGCAAGGGCCGCTTGTCGGTCCGCGATTCGACGCCGCGGTTGAGCTGGCTCAAGGCCACTACCGGGACGTTGAGCTCCTTGGCCAGGGCCTTGAGCGAGCGGCTGATGTCGCTGATCTCGCGCTCCCGGCTCTCGGTGACTTCGCTGCGCATCAGCTGGAGGTAGTCGACGACGATCAGGCCCAAGTCGTGCTCCTTCTTCAAGCGCCGGGCCTTGGCCCGCATTTCCAAAACCGAAATCGCCGGGGTATCATCGATGAAGAGCAAGGTTTCGGAGAGGCGGCTGGCGGCCTTGGTCAGCTTGGGCCAATCGCTTTCCCGCAGGAAGCCCGAACGGAGCTTGGAAGAGTCAATCTTGGCCTCAGAGCAGAGCATTCTTTGGACCAACTGCTCTTTCGACATTTCGAGCGAGAAGACGGCGGCCGCTTTTTTCGACTCGATAGCGGCATTGGTCGCGATGTTGAGGGCGAAAGCGGTCTTGCCCATCGAGGGCCGGCCGGCCACGATGATGAGGTCGGAGCGCTGAAGACCGGCGGTCATCCGGTTCAGCTCCTTGAAGCCGGTCGGCAAGCCGGTCACCGCGCTCTTGTTCTCGTAGAGCTTCTCGATGGCCTTGAAGGCGTCTTTGACGACTTCGCGGACCGGAATGAAAGATTGGCGGATGTTGCGCTCGCTGATCTGGAAGATGCTCTTCTCGGCCATGTCGAGGAAGCCGCCGATGTCGTCGCTGCCGCGGTAGCCCTCATTGACGATGTCGGTGGCGACACGAATCAGGCTGCGGAGCATGGCTTTTTCGCGGATGATCTTGGCGTAATGGATGACCGAGGCCGATGTGGCGACCGAAGCCGCGAGCTGGCCCAGATAACCGGAACCGCCGACGGCCTCGAGCTCTTCCTTGCGGTTAAGCTCGTTGCTCAGCGTGATGACGTCGGGCGGCTCGTCCTTCTCGTAGACTCCGACCACCGCCCGGTAAATTTTTTGGTGAGCGCCCTTGTAGAAGTCCTCGGCCTTGAGGATGTCGATGATTTTATGGACGGCTTCGGGATCGATGAGGAGGCCACCGAGCAGCGAAGCCTCGGCTTCCAGGGCCTGGGGCGGAAGCTTCCGGGCCTCTTCGAAATCCGAAATTTTGGCAAAGCGCTCGGCCATCGGATCTCCGACATACTCTCAAGCAATATCCCGCCACAAGGGCCGAAGGGCCCGCGGCGGAACTATTTCTTCTCTTCCCGAACCACCCAAAGCTTGAAGGAAGCCTTGACCTCGGGGTGCAGCTTCACGCCGACGTCGAAGCCGCCGATGCTCTTGATCGGAGCCTCGAGCTCGATCAGGTGCTTGTCGACGGTCAGACCCTGCTGGCGGAGGGCAGCCGAAATTTCGGTCTTGGTGACCGAGCCGAAGAGCCGGTCGCCGGCGCCGACACCCTTGGTCAAGGTGACCTCCAAGCTATTTAGGCGGGCGGCGATTTCGTCGGCCTTGCCCTTGGCCTTAGCCTGGTTGGCCTCGATCGCCTTCTTGTGGGCCTCAACGGCCTTCAGGTTGCCGGCGTCGGCCAGCACCGCTTTTTTCTGCGGTAAAAGATAATTCCGGCCGTAACCGTCGCGGACTTTCACGACCTCGCCGGCCTTACCCAGGCTGGGGACGTCTTCGCGGAGGATGACTTGCATGACTTACTCCTTCTTTTGCAACCTTCTAAAGTCGAACCAAGAGTCGAAAAAACCGAAGGCTACGAGCAAAAAGCTCAAGGGTTGAAAAAATAAAACCAAGATCGAATAGAACAGCAGCCGCAGCATCGGCGACAAATTCCAACGACCCAAATAAAAGGCGACGATCGCCAGGCCTTGGAAAAGATAAATCAATCCGAAAACCAAGAAGGCGTTGATCGCCAAAAGCTTCAGGGCCTCGCCCTTCACGACGTAGATGTCGAGGACCAAAAGCAGCGCGAAACCGATCATGACCCAAACGCCGGCGAAGGGAAAACGCCAGCGCTGGAGATTTCCCACCGAGGGAAACCAGGCCGCCTTGGCGCCGAAGAGCCGCCGCGCCACCACCACGTTGAGCCAGACGACGAAGATCAACATGTTGAAGATCATCGCCGGCATCAAGCGCACCGCGTAAAACGCGATGCTCGGGGCATTGCTTCGGATCAGCGACCACTGAAGCTCCATCTCTTCATTCCCCGGCGGGACCTTCGAAACCTCCTCGAGGAGGCGGACGAAGTAAGCTTCCAATCCCTGGACGAAGGCCGTCCAGTTTCCGGCGGTGTAGAGCAAGAGCCAGAAGAGGAGGCAAACTGCGACGATGCCGACGGTTTGGCCCACCAACCGCGTCATATGATAGGCCTGGGGCTCGAACTCGCCGAGCAAAGCTCCCAACAGGGCGAAGAAGAGATAATAGACAATGCCAAAGATCGCCGGATTCCAAGTCGAGCCCGGACTTGCCAGACCCAAACCGGGAACCCAAAAGAAGAATTTTAGGGCCTGCTCGAACCCGTAATTCTCCGAAAAATAAGGCACTAGGCCTTCGTAAACCAACCACAGCAGCAGGGTGGGGATCAGCACCGCCACCAAGCTCTTGAACTGTCGGCCCTTGCGATAAGCATAGAGCACCGGCAAAGGCGTCAACCAAACCAAGAGACCGCTCAAATACAGCGCCAGCGAGATCAGCCCCAACCCAATAGCGCCCCGCCAACCCAGGGATTCCCTAGGAGGAGCGAGGTCTCGAATTTGAGACTCCAAGCTCGTCATCGCGCCGCCGCCCTTAAGCGTGGGTGGCGGTGAAGGGAATCAAGGCCAGCATCCGGGCCCGCTTCACCGCGGTGGTCAAGGAGCGCTGGTGCAAAGCGCAGTTACCGGTGATGCGGCGCGGGATGATCTTGCCACGCTCGGTAATGAAGAGGCTCAGCATCTTAGGGTTCTTATAATCCATCCGCACTTCCCGGTCGGCGCAGAAGCGGCAAACCTTGCGGCGGTTGAAGCTACGTTTGCGGGGTTTTCCTCGGTTGTAAGGAGGCATATCGGTTCTCCGTCGCTAAATTTATTCGGGGCTTTCCTCGCCGGTCGATTCGTCGGCGGCGGGAGCGGCGTCAGGGCGGCGATCGCTGTAGCGTTCGCGGTCGCCGTAACGTTCGCGGGGCGGATAGCGGTCGTGGCTCGGCTCTTCGCGGACCAGCTCTTCGGGGGCAATCGGAGCCTCGCCGGCACTGGCCAG
>JBIOXX010000324.1:0-5356 GCA_044869875.1 bacterium
GGCGTCCTCACGCTCCGCAAGCCCACCGCCAGCATCAATTTCTTCCTCGGCACCGCTCGATCCTCGATTGCCTTGGCCGGCGGCATCGCCGCCCTTTCGGTGATCCTGCTCGGCGCCTTGGTTTCGGCTTGGGTGACTCGACCCTTGCAGAAGCTCACCGGCTACGCCCGGGCAGTCGGCGAGGGAAGGCCGGTGGCTTATCCCAAGCTCGGTTCGAGCGAGATTGCCGAGATGGGCCTGGCCTATGAGGGCATGCGCGAGGCTTTGGAAGGAAAGAAGTACGTCGAGGAATACATCCAATCGCTGACCCACGAGCTGAAGAGTCCGATTGCGGCCGTTCAAGGAGCGGCCGAAATCCTCCAAGCCGCCCCCGAAGGGCCGGAGCGCCAGAAATTCATCGTCAATATCGGAGTGGAATCCCAAAGGATGCAGCGAGTGGTCGAGCGCTTGCTTGAGCTTTCGGCCTTGGAAACCCGGCGCGACTTGCTCCGTCGCGAGACGCTTCCCCTCGCGACTTTGGTCGAGGAATGCCTGGCTCGCTTCGAAGCCCGGCTTCAGGCCAAAGAAATTTCGGTACAAGCCCGGCTGCAGCCAGTGGAGGTCGCCGGCGAACGCTTTCTGCTCGAAGCGGCCATCGAGAATCTTTTACTCAACGCCCTCGACTTCGCCCCCCGGGGCTCGACCTTGGAAATCGAATTGAGTGAATCGGCCGACGGGACGCTTTTGTGCATCGCCGACCGGGGGCCGGGGATTCCGGACTATGCCCTGGGCCGGATCTTCGAACGCTTCTACTCCTTGCCCCGGCCCGAGACCGGCAAGAAGAGCTCGGGCCTGGGCTTAAGTCTGGTTCGGGAAGTAGCCCGCTTGCACGGCGGTAAGATAGAATTGCAGAACCGGAAGGATGGCGGCGTCGTAGCTAGGCTGAACCTAAGAAAAGATTAGAAGGCCGGCGATTCGGCTAAAATGGCGAAAATCTTCATCCCGAGTGATCAATGGAGTTTTATGATCCAGGCAAGATTGGGCGATGAGCGTATCGGCAAGGCGGGCTTTGAATCCTTTGGAAAGGATCTTTGAGCGTAAGGCACCGGCTCGTTCCCAATATTCTTCGGAAAGTGAAAGAATCGGTATTTCTTTAAAAAGATTGGCGAAGTTTTTTGGAAGCTTAGGATCGCTTAAAAGTTCGGTCAATACTACTGGAGGTAGGACGGCTTGTTTCTGTTCAAGTGCCAGATCCACCGACTCAACATCCTTGCCTCGGTCGCCTGAGAGATAGGCAATGAAGGAGCTGGTATCGATCGCGATCATCGGGAATCATTCCGTAGTTCGGAAACTGAAATCGAAAACTTTACTTTGCCTCGAAGGCGACGAAGTTTTTCATAAGTTTGGCCAGCAGCGACTAGCTCCAGGCCTTGGCGGATGGTGGGTGTGATGCCTGCCCCCGTGGATTTCATCGCTCTCTTCAGGAGTTGTTCGGGGATTTGGATGGTAATTTTTTTGGCCGCTTCCATTTTGGAAAATTACCAGCAATCATACCATAAGTCAATATGGTGAAATGCGTGAAAATTGCCAAATTCAGTCTTTTTTTCCTTTTATTTCCGCTGCTTTCTGCCGAAGTTTTGGCCGCTCGGCCCCGGGAAAAACCACCCAAGCCCCAGGCCGACCGGATCCTGATCGAAAAGGCAGCCCGGCGGATGACCCTCTTTCAGGGCGACGAAACGCTCAAGATTTACCGCGTTTCCTTGGGCCGGGAGCCGGTGGGGCCGAAGCGCGAGCAGGGTGACGGCAAGACTCCCGAGGGCCGCTACACCATCGACGGCCGCAATCCCCAGAGCGCCTTCCACCTCTCGCTAAGGATTTCCTACCCCAATGCCTCCGACCAAAGCCAAGCCGCCGAGCGCGGCGTGAAACCGGGCGGCCAGATCATGATCCATGGCCTGCCCAACGGTTTGCCCGACTTCGGCAGCACTCACACCCTCTATGACTGGACCGACGGCTGCGTCGCGGTGAGCAATGCCGAGATCGAAGAGATCTGGAAGCTGGTGCCGAACGGTGCGGCGGTCGAGATCCTGCCTTAAGCGTCGAGCGCTGCGCTGGAGCATGTCGCGGTCGAGTCTGTTACTATCCGAGGCCTTCAGCAATTCGGCCATCGCCTCGTAGTAGAGCTCGCCGTCGTAGGAAACCAGCAACAGATCGACGCCGGAGTTGAGCGCTTGGACCGCGGCCGGTCCGACGCCGCCGGGCCTTCCGTAGATCGGCCCCATCGCCATGTCGTCGGTGACGACGATCCCTTCATGTCCCCAGATTTCGCGGATCAAGCCCTGAATCAGGGCCCGCGAGAGCGAGGCCGGATTTTCGGCGTCGATGGCGCTCACTCGGGCATGACCGACCATGAGAAAAGCCGGCGTTCGCTGCAGGACCTCGCGGAAGGGCAGCCATTCGCTCTTCTCCAGCTCGCTGCGATTGCCGGCAATTTGACCTTCCTTCCAATGGGTGTCGACGCTGACCCGACCGAGGCCGGGGAAATGCTTCAGAGTGCAGCGGACGCCGTTCTCCTCCAAGGCCGCGCAGTAATCGCCGGCGGCGGCGCTGACCGTGGCCGGATCGGCGGCAATGGCTCGCTGGGCGAGGAGGCTGGGACCGGAGGGACCTAGCTCCGGATGTTTCAAGTCGACCACCGGGCTGAAGTTGAGATTGACGCCGAGCTCGGCCAAGGCTTGGCCCTGCCGCTCGGCGTATTCTCGGGCGCTGCCGTCCCGGAGCCAAACCGCCAGCGAAGGCTGGGGCGGCACCAGGGGAGAAAGCCTGGAGACCGCCCCGCCTTCCTGATCGGTCGCGATGTAAAGCGGCTGCAATCCTTGGTTTGCTTGCAAAGCTTGAAGCTCGGCGAGCTCGCGGCGGAAATCGGCGGCGCTCTTGCCGCGGATGTTCCGCTCGGTGACGAAGACGCCGCCGACCGCGCCGCGGGCGACCAGCTCCCGGATCTCGGCGAAATCGCGGTAGCCGACGATGAAGTGACGGCCGAGGCTTTGGAGCAAGGCCGGCTCGGCAGCCAGAACTCTCCGCCGCTTCAGCCGGAAATCCAGCTCCTGAAGGGAAGCGAGCGATCCGGCGATCAGCAGCAGGGCCGCCGCCCACCGCCGACTTCGCCATTTCCAAGCGGAAAAAATTCCCAGGATCAGACAGAGCCCCGGCAGAGCTTCGCGCCAGGCCATCAAGTAAGGCGCCCGGACGCGAAGCCCCAAGAAACCGAGGGCGGTGGCAAGAGCGAGAGGGATCAGCCAGCGCTTGGTCATGGTCCGCCTCAACCCTGCACCGGGGTGGCGGGAAATTGCGGAGCCAGGTTCGGCTTGTCGATCTCGTACCAATTGATCCGCCGAGTGAGGAACATCACCAGTGCCAAGATCAGAAAGAGTCCGACCGCTCCCATCAGGAGCGAGAAGTCCTCGGCCCGCAGCAGGGTGAAGAGATAGGCGTAGAGGCCGCCCAAAATCCCGGCCATCAGCAAGGCTCGGCTCTTTTTCTGGAGAACGGTGACGAGGTAGGCGGTGATCAGCAGCACCGTCGCCCCAGCCGCGGCCAAGTAGGCCAGGCCGAAGTCGATGTGCTCGGAGAGTGAAAGTAAGAGAACGTAGAAGACGCAGAGCGCCGCGCTCACCAGCAGATATTGAACCGGATGAATCTTGGCCTTGCTCATGACCTCGAAGAGAAAGAAGGCGACGAAGGTCAGCAGGATGAAGAGCATGGCATATTTCGCCGCCCGCTCGGTGAATTGGTAGACATCGACCGGCAGCATGAACTCGGCGCCGAAGGCTTGGGCGTAGAGATTTTGAATTTCGCCTTCCCAGGCTTGGGGGATGGGACGGGCGGTGGCCGGGATCTTCCATTCGGCGACGAAGCCGTCGGCCTTCACTTCACGATGCACCGGCAAGAAATTTCCCGCAAAGCTGGGATGGGGCCAATTCGAGCTCAGCTTGATGTGGGTGTCGCCGGCCAGCGGCAGGAATTGCAGGCGTTTGCCGCCGCCGAGATTGAGCTTCATGTGGAAGTCGTAGGCCGAGGCGGTTTCATTGACTCCGACCGCGGCCTGGATCGAAGGCCCGGTGCTGCTCGAAGTAGCGGAGGGTTCGAAGCGTCGGGTATTGCCGTACCAAACGATTTCCGGCGTCTCGCGCAAGCCGCGGAGATCGGAGAGGCTGAGTTGGACATAGGCCTTGTCCCAACGAACTTGGCTGGGCTTGATGCCCAAGCTGGCGAGATCGGGCGCGCGGAAGACGCCGTTCATCGCCAGCTCGCCTTGAAAGACCGGGATGCGGAAAATTCCCCGGGTCAAGGTCTGGGACTTGAGCTGGCTTTCGACGTCCAATTTTTCGGGCAGGAAGGAAGCGTAACGCAGATAAGTCTGGACGACCTTTTGACCTTTGTCGTTCATCGTTTCGGTGGTGACGTCGAAGGGCAGGACCAGGACCGGGCCGCCGACGAGCTGGTCGCCGCCGCCCCAACCGCGCAGCACTTCCGAAGAAGCCTCCTCGCGGCGGTTCTGCCTTTCGTGGATGAGATTCATGATGAAGAGGGTGGGAATGAGCATCACCAGGGTCATGAACCCGATGAAGATGAGTTTAAGTAAGAGGGCGAAGCGACCTTTCATAGATTTTCTCCTTTCGTTGGAAAATGACGGAGAAACGGGAAAAGATTATGAAAAGAAGATGAAAAGGTGATGAAAAATGCCTGACCCGGCGCGCTTTAAAAGAAATACCCGAAGGTGAAATGGACCCGGCCCCAGGGATCGCCCTCCTCGGGGTCGAGGATGAAGCCGACGTCGAGACGGACCGGGCCGACCGGAGTGACGTAACGGACGCCGGGGCCGGCCGAGTGCCGCCAGTTGAAGAGATTGATGTCGCTCATGTTGTTGACCACGACGCCGGAGTCGACGAAGCCGACGACTTGGAAATTGCCGAAGACCCGCATCTGCATCTCGAAGTTGTGGCACAGCGAGAAGGTGCCGCCGGTCGGCAGCAGCGAGTCCTGATCGAAGCCGCGAACCGTATCGTCGCCGCCGAGATATAGCCGGTTGTCGGCCGGAATGAAGGTGTCGCCGGGCAGGGGCCAGATCTTGTTGACCCGAAGCGCGTTGGCGAAGGTGATCTTGGAGAAGGGGCTCCACCAGAGGCCGAAATTGCTCCGAGCCGTGACGTAATTGCCTCCGATCTGGATGAACTGGTTGGTCGAGGTAACGCTGCCGTTCAAGTAATAGCCGCGCCGCGGATCGCCGTAGCTGTCGCGGCGGTCGTAGGTCACGCCCAAGGTGGCGGCGAGGCGGGTGTTGTCATCGGCGCTCTCCCGGGGCCGAAGCTCCTCG
>JBIOXX010000325.1:0-5501 GCA_044869875.1 bacterium
GAAGTCTTTGCCGACGCCCGCGCTAGCGTTCTTGCCCGGGAGGGGAGCCGGGGACATCCTCCTCTCTTTTTTCCCTGGCCCTCAAGCCGGGCCAGGGAAAGCTTGGTCCATCGATATCTATTGGATGCTTTAGGGTGATCGACGGCCCAAAAGCCGTTCCGAGGAGTCCCCCGGGCTCTCCTCCCTCCTTCATCTAGCAAAAAAAGTTAAAAGTCTGTTTGCGGAAGCTGATTCTGGCAACGAACGGGTGGCGCGGCGACGGGGGACCCCGCCGCCCGCAGCGCAGCGAGGACGGTGGGGGTGTCGACGTGACAGGACCCGTTCGTTGCCAGTCACCGTGACCCCTTCCGCTCAAAACCAAGAAAATTTAACTTTTTCAAAACCTTCCATTCCTTAATTCGTTCCGACACTTATCTTGACCAGTTCGGGTCTCTGACATTACGGTGGGTCCCGCTTTCCTATGGGACCGAAACGCAGCGATGAAGAACTGATGGTGGCCTTTCAAGGCGGCGAAGCGCCGGCCTTTGAAGAGCTGCTCAAACGGCATCAAAATGGGGTGTATAACTTCATTTACCGCTTTTTGGGCAATCGCGAGACGGCCGAGGAGGTCTTTCAAGAGGCCTTCTTCAAGGTCCATCAAGCCGCCGACCGGTACTTGCCCAACGGCAAGTTCACCACCTGGCTCTACACGATCGTGCGTAATCTCTGTGTCGATACTTTTCGGCGCAAGAAGATCCGGGTGGCGATCAGTCTGGACGAGCGGCGCGATGAGGGCGAAGCCAGCCTCGGCGACAAGATAGCGGCCGACGACATTCCGGCCGACATCCTCTCCTCGGCCCGCCAGATCGAGGGCGCCCTGGAATTAGCTTTGGCCAAGCTCAACGACGACCAGCGCGAGGTTTTTCTGCTGCGAGAGAAAGAGGGCTTCAAGTTCGAAGAGATCGCCGACATGACCGGCGTCTCGGTCAACACCGTGAAGAGCCGAATGCGATACGCCCTCGAGGGGCTGCGCCGGGCTCTTAAACAGTCGAAGTACCGCGAATTGCTGGAGCGAGAATAGATATGGAAAGACAGATCTTCGAAATTCAAATCATCGACTACTTGGAAGGCGAGCTGAATGCCGCCGACCTAGCCGAATTCGAAACCGCGCTCCGGCAAAACCCGGAATGGCGGATCGAGGTCGATCCCCTCGCCCGACTTCGCGACCTCTACCGCGAAAAACTGCCCTCGGTCTCGGCTCCGGCCGGTTTGGCCGAGCGTGCCTTGGCCCGTTTGCCCAAGCCCGAGCGCAAGCGTTGGGCCTTCTTCGGCATGGGAGCTTTCTGGCGTCCGGTTTTGACCGGCGCCTTCGTCTTGGCCTTTACCCTGGTCGGCACCTACGAATACAAGCGTTGGCGCGACACCTCCCTACCCACGGCCAAGGCGCCGGTGGCGGCGCCGGCACCCAACGAGACTCTCGCTGCCTTACCGGCGCGTTCGCCCGATTTCGGCGAGCCGGCCTACGTTCCGAGCCGGATCCGGCCCTACCGAGTGCCGGGCTGGCGCTCCAGCCCCAATCCGCGCCTAGCCGGCGGAGGCCAGGTTTCCTTGGCCAGTTTCGGCAACACCGCCGCCAACTACGACATGGGCGGAACCGCCGACATCTATAGCCTCGAGCAGGAAGCCCAACTCGGCTTGGCCCAATTCCTCCACCAACAAGCTTTAAGAATGAACGGCTTGGGCGATCATCAAGGCGCGGCCGAGGCCATCGCCGAATTGGTCCAAAAGTACCCCGATTACCCGCGCATCTTCGAAGCCATGGCTTTGCGCATCGGTTGCCTCTTCCAGCTCGGCCAGGTCCAGAAGGCCGAACAAGAGCTGACCTGGCTTCGTCAAAACTCCCCGGGCTTGGCCGAATTGGTCGAGCAGCGCTGGAAGGGGACGAGCACCCCAAAAAATTCCGAGACTCCCTCGGTCCTTTAAGCCAAAATTAGGGAATGGATGACGCCGCTTATATGCGCCTGGCGATCGCCAAGGCTGGCGAGGGCATCGAGCAAGGCCAGACGCCCTTCGGCGCCTGCATCGTGCGCGACGGCGAGGTCTTGGCCTGCTCGCACAACGAGGTCTGGGCGACTCACGACGTCACGGCCCATGCCGAAGTTCAGGCCCTCCGAGTGGCCTGCGGCCAAGCGAAAGAAATCGACTTGAACGGCGCGACCATCTATTGCACTTGCGAGCCCTGCCCGATGTGCTTCGGCGCCATCCACTGGGCCAAGATCGGACGGATCGTTTTTGGGGCCGGCATCGCCGATGCCGAGGAATTCGGCTTCAACGAGCTGCCGATTTCCAACCAAACCTTGCGGGAAATTTCGGGCAGCGAAACCCAGATCGAGGGCGGCCTGATGAAAGAAGAGAGCCGCGAATTGTTCCGTCGGTGGGCGGCTCGGGAAGATCGCCGGTCTTATTGATATGTCCATCCCAATTGTCAGCGAAGCGAAGCGAAAAGAGTTGGAGGCCAGGCTGGCCCGCTTGGGCCTCCGCGAGGCCGACTTCGACGAGGAGTTCATTCGCGGCTCCGGTGCCGGTGGCCAGAAGATCAACAAGACCTCGGTCGTCGTGCTCTTGACCCATCGGCCCAGCGGCCTTCAGGTCCGTTGTCAGAGCAGCCGCAGCCAGGCCTTCAACCGCTTCATGGCCCGGCGCCTCTTGGCCGACAAGGTCGAGGAGCTGGTCTTGCGGGAGAAGAGCGAGCGCCAACAGAAGATCGAAAAGATCCGCCGCCAGAAGCGCAAGCGCTCAAAGCGGGCCAAGGAGAAGATGCTGGAGGGCAAGCGCCACCACTCCTCCACCAAGTCGCTGCGCCGGAAGCCGGGCCACGAGGACTAGCTTGAAGAATTCCCTCCGCCATGCCATGGCAAGGCCATGAGTTTTTCCGAGCATTACGAGCCGAAAAAGATCGAAACCAAGTGGCAGGGTTACTGGGAAGAGCACCATTCCTTCGAGGTAAGGGAAGAGGCCGCCAAGCCCAAATTTTACCTGCTGGAGATGTTTCCCTATCCCTCCGGCCGCATCCACATGGGCCACGTCCGCAACTACACCATCGGCGACGTCCTGGCCCGCTTCCTCAAGATGCGGGGTTACAACGTCCTCCATCCGATGGGCTGGGACGCCTTCGGGATGCCGGCCGAGAACGCCGCCATCCAGAACAAGACCCATCCGGCGATATGGACCGAACAGAACATCGAGATCATGCGCGGCCAGCTCAAGCGCCTCGGCTTCAGTTACGACTGGGATCGTGAGATCGCGACCTGCCGGCCCGATTATTACCGCTGGGAGCAGAAGATCTTCATCGAGATGTTCGAGAAGGGCTTGGCTTACAAGAAGAAGAGCTTGGTCAACTGGTGTCCCTCCTGCCAGACCGTCTTGGCCAACGAACAGGTCGAGCAGGGCCGCTGTTGGCGTTGCGACAGCGTGGTCGAGCAGAAGCCGCTGGAGCAGTGGTTCCTTAAAATTACCGCCTACGCCGAGGAGCTGCTTGAGGAAACCCATCAGCTCAAGGGTTGGCCGGAGCGGGTCCTGACGATGCAGCGGGAGTGGATCGGCAAGAGCCAGGGTGCCGAGGCCGTCTTCAAGGTCGAGGGCAGTGGCGAGGAGATCACGGTTTTCACCACCCGGCCCGACACGCTTTATGGCGTGACTTTTCTCTCGCTAGCCGCCGAGCATCCGCTTTTGGAAAAGCTGATCACCGACGAGGCCAAGAAGCGGGAGCTGGCCGATTTCCGCGAAAAGGTCCGCAAGATCGACCGCGACAAGCGGCTCGCCGACGCCTATGAGAAAGAGGGCATCGCGCTCGGCTTGAACGTCGTCCATCCGCTGACCGGCGCCAAGGTCCCGCTCTTCGCCGCCAATTTCGTCCTGATGGAATACGGCACCGGAGCCGTTATGGCGGTGCCGGCCCACGACCAACGGGATTTCGATTTCGCCAAGAAATACGGTTTGCCGATCAAGGTGGTCATCGAGCCCGAGGGCGGTTTCGCCGGCCCGCTGGAGAAAGCCTATGTCGATCCCGGCAAGATGGTCGAAAGCGACCGCTTCAGCGCGATGAACAGCGAGGCCGCCAAGCCCGAGATCGTCAAGCATCTTGAAAGCCAGCGCCTGGGCAAGGCCCGGGTGACCTACAAGCTCCGCGATTGGGGCGTTTCCCGCCAACGCTATTGGGGCGCGCCAATTCCGATCCTTTACTGCGAAGCCTGCGGCACGGTGCCCGAGAAGATCGAGAACCTGCCAGTGAAACTGCCTTTGGACGTCGAGTTCAGCGGCGAAGGCGGATCGCCGCTTGGCAAGATCGAATCCTTCGTCAAGGTCAAATGCCCCAAATGCGGCGGCATGGCCCGGCGCGAGACTGACACCATGGATACCTTCATGGAGTCGTCGTGGTATTTCTTCCGCTACCTTTCGCCAAAGGATAATGAAGAGCCTTTTAGCCGCCGCAGCTCCGATTACTGGATGCCGGTGGATCAATACATCGGCGGCATCGAGCACGCGGTCTTGCACTTGCTCTATGCCCGCTTCTTTACCAAGATTTTGCGCGACCTCGACTATACCGGAGTTTCCGAGCCCTTCAAGAATCTACTAACCCAAGGCATGGTCATCAAGGACGGGGCCAAGATGAGCAAGTCGAAAGGCAACGTCGTCGATCCGGAGTATCTGATCGAAAAGTACGGCGCCGACACAGCGAGGCTCTTCTGCCTCTTCGCCTCGCCACCCGAAAAGGATCTCGATTGGAATGACGCCGGCGTCGAAGGCTCGGCCCGCTTTCTCAACCGGGTGTGGAAGCTCCTGGCCGACTTGAGCCCGCTTTACGTCTCGCGCGAGGGTCAGGGTCACGTGCCCAAGCCCGAATCGAAGGTCTTGCGTGAGGCCCACATCAAGCTCCACCAAACCATCGCCAAGGTCACCGACGACGTCGGCCAAGAATTCCATTTCAACACCGCCATCGCCTCGATCATGGAGCTGGTGAACAAGATCGGCGAGGTTCCACGAGCCGAATGGGAGAGCGGGGAGGGCAAAGCGCTTTTGGCCGAGACGCTCGACGCCCTGGTTTTGCTGCTTTCGCCCTTCGTGCCCCATTTCTCGGAGGAGGCTTGGAAAAGCCTCGGCCATCCGCGCAGCCTGCTCGAATCGCCGTGGCCGAGCTTCGATGCCGAAGCGACCGTCGCCGAAACCGTCACGGTCGTCGTCCAAGTCAACGGCAAGCTCCGTGGCCGCATTGAATTGCCGCCCAAGGTCACCGAGGAAGAAGTGAAGAAGTTGGTCGACTCCGACGAGAAGATTCGCGCGCATTTGGAAGGAAAAGCGCTGGTGAAGACGATCTTCGTGCCGGGGAAATTATTGAATTTGGTCGTAAAGTAGACGGTTACCCCCTCCTTTATAAGGAGGGGGCAGGGGGAGGTAGAGAGTTGGCGATCACGCCAAAGATTGCCTATTTGCCAACTCTCTACCCCTCCCTAACCCTCCCCTTT
>JBIOXX010000326.1:0-7907 GCA_044869875.1 bacterium
GTTGAGACTTGGGAGCTTAGCGGCGAGGCCGGCCATCATCTCCTCAAGCTCAAAAACGGGGGCGAGGCGGCTTACCGAAGCGAATTCGATTTTCTTTCCAGCCTCGATCACCCCGGCCTGCCCCGAGCCGCCGGCTACGAAAACCAAAACGGCGTCGAGCTCTACCGCCGCGAATTCGTCGAGGGCCGCCCGATCTCCGAATTCTTCGGCCAATGGAAGGCCGACGCGATCGGCACTTGGATGGCCCAAGCCCTCCGTGCCCTAGCGGCCCTTCATTTCCGGGGATTGGCCCACGGCGACTTGAGCGGCGCCAATCTCTTGGTCCATCCCAACCGCGGCGCGGTCCTCATCGACATGGAATTTCTCGCTCCCCGCCATCGGGCGGTCTCCCAAATCCGCGGCACGCCCCGGACCATGGCGCCGGAAATTTTTTGGGGTCATCCTCCGACCATCCCCAGCGACCTCTACTCGATCGGCTGTCTGCTCTACGCCCTGATCGCCGGCGGCTATCCCTTCGGCGCCAAAGATTTCGAAGGCCTGCTCCAGCAGCACGCCCTGGAAACGCCGAGCAACCCGGCGGTAACCCGGCCCGAGATCCCGACCGAGCTGGGTTTGGTGGCGCTGCGGCTCTTGGCCAAGGAGCCGGGCCATCGCTTCGCCGAATGCAACGACGTGATCTTGGCTATCAACCGTGCTTTAAATCTCAAGGAAGCCACCGAGCCCCAACCGCCGCGGCTCAAGCCCAGCGAGCACCTTCGAGCCACTCAAGCCTACTCCCACGAGCACGAAGCCCTGCGCTACCTTCAGCAAAAGACCGAGCTCGGCGAAAAGGAGCTGACGACCTTGGCCGAGCTCCTGCTCAAGACCGGCCAGCTCACCGAGCTCGAGGCTCTCTTGCCGCGCCTGGGCCAAGGCGAAGCCGAGCTCTTGAAGCTGCTGTTGCTCAATCGCCGCGGCCGTTACGACGAGGCCCTGGAGCAGACCCGATCCCATCCCGAGCTCGCCGACAGCCGCAGCCTGCTCGCCAAATCGACCGCACTCTATTACACCGGCCAAGTCGAAGCCGCGCTCCGCGAGCTCAAGCAAAGGCCGGCCGGACGCGAAGATAGCGCCACCCAACGGGCCCTCGATAATTTTCTCGGCAATCTTTTCTATTTCGAGCGCCGGCTGTCCGAGGCCGAGGCCGCCTACGCCAAGTCCCTCGAAGGCGCCCGCTGTGCCGGCGCCGTCGCCGCCGAAGCGCTGACCTTGATGAACCTGGCCAATGTCCAAACCGCCCAAGGCCGATGGGAAGCGGCCTTCGAGAGCTACGAGCAGGCGGCCGAGCTTCACCAAGCCCTGGGGCTCAAGACCGAGAAGGCCAAGACCGATCTCAACTTGGCCGGGCTGCTCCGGTTCGCCGGCCACCTCGAAAAATCGGAAACTTTGATCGACGCCGCCGGCGAGGCCCTGGCTCTAGCGCCTAACCGCCAGCTCGAAGGCTATGCCGAATTGCTCCGTGCCGACTTGGCCAAGAAGCGCGGCGATTTCGCCGCCGCTCGCGGCATCCTCGAAGCCAACCGCAAGCGGCTGACGAGCAATCCCAGCGCCGCCGACCACGGCGACCTGCTGATCTCCTTGGCCGAGATCGATTGGGCCACCGGCCAAGACGCCGAAGCCGCCGCCGGCTTGGCCCAAGCCCGGGAGCTGGGCCAGAAGCATTCCGATCCGCTGCTCGGTCAGCGGGCCGCCTTTCTCCAAGCGCTGCTCGCCGCTTTCACCGACGACGAGCTCCGCTCCGACAAAATTTACTTCAGCGCCGAGGAGCTGCGCAAAGGCGGCGACGTCGAGTTCGTCCTCGATAACCTGCTCCGGGCCAAGCGCCGGGCCTTGAGCCAGGGCCAGGACTGGCCCGAGCCGCTACAAATTTGGTCGCGCCATCTGGCCGAGCACACCTGCGCCGCCATGCCCGCCGACTACCGCGCTTTTTTTCGACAATTTTACCGTGAGCTTTGGGAGGTCCGTGTCATGAATTCTTTCAAATCCGATTTCCGGCTCGATTCGATTCTCGAATGGGTCCGGGAGCTGACCGGCGAGCTCGAGCTCCAAGAGCTCAGCGCCAAGATCCTGGCCCGACTCCTCGAGTTTTCGGGGATGGAGCGGGGCTTTCTCATTCTCAAGGAAGGCGATCGGCTTTCGATCCTCCAATCCCATCATATCCGGCCCGAGGATTTCGGGCCCGACGGCAGCGAAGCCTTGAGCTGGTCGCTGACCCGCCAAGCCCTGGAGAGCGGCAAGCCGCTGATCACGATCAACGCTCAACACGACGAGCAGATCCCTTTGGCCCGCAGCGTTCAGGCTCTCGATCTCCGCGGCGTAGCGGTGCTGCCCTTCCGCTTCCGCGGCCAGACCTTGGGCGCGATCTACCTCGATTCGCACCGTCCCGGCGAAGCCGGCTTGAACGATCTCGCCTATCTCGGCGGCTTGGCCGATATCTTGGGGCTGGCGGTGCACAACGCTACCCGTTACGAAAAGACCGTTCAGGATTTGGAGCAGGTTCAGCGGGCACTGGAGAAATCGCAGGAAGCCTTGCAACTTAAGTATCAATATAAAAACCTGATCGGCCGGGCGCCGGCGACCCGAGCTTTTCTCCAGCGGGTCGACCGGGTCACCGAGGTTCGAGCGACGGTTTTGATTTTGGGTGAGAGCGGCGTCGGTAAGGAGCTAATCGCCCGAGCCATCCATTACAATGGGCCGATGAAGAAAGGCCCCTTCGTCGCCACCAACTGCGGGGCCATCCCCGAGAACTTGGTCGAGAGCGAGCTTTTCGGCCACGAGCGCGGCTCCTTCACCGGCGCGCTGGAGAACCATGCCGGGCTCTTCGAGCAAGCCAATCGCGGCACCCTCTTCTTGGATGAGATCGGCGAGATGCCGCTGCCGGTCCAAGCCAAGCTCTTGCGGGTCCTGCAAGACGGCGAGATTCGGCGGGTCGGCGGCTGCGCCGACCGCAAGGTCCAGGTGCGGGTCATCGCGGCCACCCACCGCAATCTCAAGGAGGAAGTGAAGGCCGGCCGCTTCCGCGAGGATCTTTTCTATCGCTTGAGCGTCGCCGAGGTCACGATCCCGCCGCTGCGCGAGCGCCAGGAAGACATCCCGCTCTTGGCCGATCATTTCTTGGAAAAATTCGCCCAACAGAATCAATCGCCGAAGAAGAGCCTCGACTCCAAAGTCCTCTCGGCCTTGACGCTCTACGGCTGGCCGGGCAATGTCCGGGAGCTCGAGAATCTCATCTACAATCTTTGCATTTTCAGCAACGGCAGCCGCATCGGCCCCGAGGATCTCCGCCAGCGGCCCGACCTGGCGGTCCTGCTCGACCTGCCGCTGCCCCAAGCCGCCGAAAGAATGGTCGCGTTGGCCGACCCGCTTCGCGAGGCTATCGACCGCGGCGAGATCAACCTCTCCGAGGCCAAGCGCCGTTTCGAGCGCGAGGAGATCGTCCGGGCCTTGGCCCTCCATAGCGGCAAAGTCGGCGAAGCCGCCCGCCATCTCGGCATCCCCCGACCCCAACTTTCGCGGCTACTGAGCTATCATCATCTGCAGAAAGAATCGGCCTAAACCCAGCGTAACACTTGGTTACTGTCCAGGCTTCCTCGGCGCTGCACCCTGTAGTCACTTCTATATTACTATTTAAAATCAAATAGATAGAATCCTTGGCCTCGTTCCTGCTCTTAAATCTGTACGGATCATATTTGGAGCCTTTTGGAGCTTAAGGAGGTCGTATGAAAACAGTAATCTGTCAAAGCGGCCGGCGATATCGCCGCTCAGCGCTCATCGCCCTATTATTTTTCGCGTTCAGCTTGCCTTCGCTCTTGCATGCCGAGGAGCAAATCCTCGACTCCATGAATCCGCCGCAAATCGGCAACGGCAAGGGTAGCGTGGGTTGGATCGCCACCGCCGAGCTGCTCGGCATCACCTTGCCCCCGCTGCTCACCGCTCAACTCTCGGCTGACGCCGTGGAGAAGGTCGAAGGTTCGCACAGCCTCTCGATCCAAACTTTAATCACCGCCGGCCTGCTCAGTCCGGTCTTGAGCGAAACCGTCTATAAGAACTTGGCGGCAAGCGAAGACTGGTCGAGCTACCAACGGCTCAGCTTTTTTATTAAAGCCGACGCGGTCCTCGCAGCGGCCTTAAGCCTCGGCGCCTCCGAATTCACCATCGCTTCGGGCTCCGATCTCTCGGGCGATGCCGTCACCTACGAGCTCGACGCCAGCTTCATCGACCTCGATCTTTCGCTGCTTCATTCCGGCGAATGGACCCCAGTGACCATCGACTTGACGAAAGACGGGACGATTGAAGCGCCGGCCTCGGTCCGCAGCCTCGGCTTGGTCCTCGGAACCACCGGCCTGCCGGTGCTCACCCTGAATCTACTGACCGAAGTCAATTTGGACGCCTTCAAAATCCAAGTCCCCGATCCGACTCCTTCGGCGTCTCCGTCTCCGGGTCCGGAAAACTGCGTCCGGATGGCCGACACCGACGGCGACGGCAATCAGGAGCAGGCTTGCGACACCGATGGCGACGGCTGCTACGGCGACCTCTACATCGATCCCGACGGATCGTCGGTGGCCTGCATTAACATCGACGGCAACAACGACGATTGCCCCGACTTCTTCATCGACACCGACAAGAGCGGATGCGTCCTGGAATGCCCTGAAGTTTTTTGGGATCCGACTCAAGGTATTTTGAACGGCATTACCGAGGTCGATCTCGACGTCGACCACGACGGCGATCCCGACCAAGTCTGCGCCTTCGATTCCGACGACGACGGCGATGACGACAGCTTCGTGGATCCCGATCCCCAGAACCCGAACGACTCCGGCGTCGGCGGCGAAGGCGGCGGCGGTGGAAATCCCTTCATCGAAGGCGGGCCCGGTTGCAACCTGGCAAGGTCCGCGGTGCCAGCGACGGCTTTGGCCAGCCTAGCGATGGGGCTGGGCGTCACGGTCGTGGGAGTGGGGATGCGGATGAGGAGAGCGAGCTCCGTTCGGAGGAAGAATAAGCACCTAGGTTAAACCTCCCCCTCCACGGGGCCCGGAGGGACTGCGGGATTTCGAGACCGCGGTCCCTCCTTTTTTTCATTCCTGAACGTAGACCGTCTTGATGTTGACGAACTCGCGAATCCCAAACGCCGAAAGCTCCCGACCGTAACCCGAGGCCTTGACGCCGCCGAAAGGTAGGCGGGGATCGGAGCGGACCATCGCGTTGACGAAACAGGAGCCGGCCTCGAGCCGCTCCTTGGCGATCTTTTCGCCGCGGGCCAGGTCGCGGGTAAAGACCGCGGCGCCCAAGCCGAAGCTGGTGTCGTTGGCCAAGCGGATGGCGTCTTCCTCGTTTTCGGCGTGGAGGATGGCGGCGACCGGACCGAAGACCTCTTCCTCATAGGCCGGCATGCCGGGCTTCACTCCGCTCAGCACGGTCGGAGGATAGAAAGCGCCGGGCCCTTCGGGAATTTTTCCGCCGAGCAAAAGCCGCGCGCCCTGCTTAACGCTCAAGTCGACCTGCTTTTGCAAAGTCTGGCGCAGGTCGGGACGGGCCAGCGGACCGAGTCGCGTTTCTTCACTCCTCGGATCGCCGGGCACGGCCGCGGCCATCTTGGCCAGGAAGGCGGCCTCGAAGGCCTCGCGAATTTCGGGAACCACGATGAAGCGCTTGGCCGAGATGCAGCTTTGGCCGGCATTGAGCAAGCGCGATTCGGCCGCAACCGCGGCGGCTTTTTCCAAATCGGCGTCGGCCAGGATCAGAAAGGGATCGGAGCCGCCCAATTCCAAGACCGTTTTTTTCAGGTTCCGGCCGGCCTCGGCCGCCACCTCCTCGCCGGCCCGGTTGCTCCCGGTCAAAGTCACGGCCTTCACCACCGGATGGCGGATCACCGCCGCGACTTTGGAGCTCGACAGCAGCAAGGTTCGAAAGAGCCTGGCCGGAAAGCCGGCTTCGGCGAGGACCGCTTCGATCGCCAGGGCACAGCCGCTGACGTTGGAGGCGTGCTTGAGCACCGCCGCGTTTCCGGCCATCAAGGCCGGCGCGACGAAGCGGAAAACCTGCCAGAAGGGGTAGTTCCAAGGCATCACCGCCAGCACCGTGCCCAACGGCTCGAAGCTGACGTAGCTGCGGAGGGCCTCGGTCGCCGCCGGCTCGGGCTGCAGAAAATCGGCGGCCCGCTGGGCGTAGAATTCGCAGCCTGCGGCGCATTTCTCGATCTCGGCCCGGCCCTGCTGCAGCGGCTTGCCCATCTCCCGGGCCATCAGCTCGGCTAGTTCCTCCCGGCGCTTGAGGAGAAGCGCCGCCGCGGCCGCCATCGGCACCGCCCGTTCGACCAAGCTCTTCTTCCGCCACTCGGCGAAGGCCCGGGCCGAATCGGCGAGGATCCGGTCGACCTGGCCCGAATCCATCTCTTCATAGTCCCGAATCTTCTTTCCATCGAAAGGTTGGATCGAGGCGAGCGACATAAGCAGCTCCTTTCTAGGCATTATTTTTAACCCTTCGCGTTATGAAACATCAATCGCCGCTATCCGCCCAACAATATCCCGGATACACTGGTGTCATCGATGGTCGTCAAAACCTTCTATCTTGCGCTTCTGCTGGTGGGGCTCCCGCTCAGCCAGGGTTTGGCATGGACCTTGGAAGTGGAAACCCCGCCCTTCGCCGAAGTCCGCGCTGCGGCGGCCAAGGTCGAAAGCAAGCCGGACAAGGGCCGCCAAAAGCTCGTCTTCCCCGAGAGCGTCAGCGAAGCCAGCCTTGAAATCCGGGGTCCGCTGGGCGGCCTTCTCAGCCACCAAGTCGGCCTGGCCGATGCCGGCAAGACTCTTCGCTTCGAAACCGCCATCATTGCCGGCAACGATCCCAATCCCGCGCTGCTGCCGAACCTGCCGGCGCTTTGCCCCCGGCTCGAAGCCCGGAC
This sequence comes from bacterium, assembly GCA_044869875.1. Lineage (GTDB taxonomy): Bacteria > UBA10199 > UBA10199 > DSSB01 > DSSB01 > DATEDP01. Next base: position 6,935 of record JBIOXX010000326.1, read on the forward strand.
CGTAGCGGCCGGCCGAGCGCCGCGCTATCTTTACCGCGGCGAAAGCGACTCGCTGAATCGCTTTCCCATCACCCAGCTCGCCGATCTCGACAAAGCCGAGGGCCGCCAAGCCGAATCGGTGCGAACGATCGACGGTCAGAACGTTTTACTGCTCAAGTCGGTCCGCCTGAGCTACGACTATGAGGACGACGCCATCGTCGACGAGCGCCGGACCGACCCCAAGACCGGCCGGAACGTCGAAGTCTACGAAGGCCGCGGCGGATTCTACGCCAACTTCCACTACGCGGTGATCCCCTACGATCCAGCTATTCCGACCTTGCCCGAGCAAACCCTTCTTCACCTGGTCCAGGGAAGCTTGAGCCTGATCGATCAAGCCGCGCTCCGGCCGGCGCTGCGGGTTCACGGTTTTCTGCCCGGCCCCTTCCTCAGCCGCTCTTCCTTCGGCTATCCGCTCTGCGAATGGGGCGACACCGCCCACCAAGCGCCGGAGCAAAGCTTGGATTACCGCAGCATCGCCTTGTGGGATTGGGACTACGCAACGACACCGGCCGACCGGGTTCTCTTGGTCATCTGGGAAGGCGATGAGGAAGATCAAGCCCGGGCCCAGGGGCTCATCGCTCCGAACCGCTTGATCGACGATTTAGTCGGCATTTTCGAGGTCTCGCGTAGCGCCAGCCTCAAGCCCTTGAATCTTCGGAATTCCCGCGGCGATTTCGAAATCACCGTTCAAACCGGCGATTTTCCCAGGCCCGAAGCGCCGCCGGCGCCCTCGCTGCCGCTGGCCACCAATCCGACTCCGGCCAAGCCGGCCGGGGCGATGACCGCAAATTGATGATTCAGCGCGTTATGACGAAACTTTTTAGACTAGTACGACCGATATAATTTGTTAGGGTGGCACTCCTAGAGGAGTGTGAGATGCTTTCAATTCGTGTTCTGCGACCGGCCATCTTGGCCGGCTTCCTCGTTTTTGCGG
>JBIOXX010000327.1:0-3024 GCA_044869875.1 bacterium
CATTTTCTCCATAAAGAAGAAGCAGTTTCCCTGCTAGATTTAAAAGATTACTTGAAGTTATTGGCGGCCACCAACGGTGAAGGATCGCTTGAAGAGAAGGCCGGACAAAGCTCGAATTTCCACCCCAGGCGCCGGCTGTACCTAGGCTGGCGGCGAGAGGGGAAAACCTTCGATTTGGGTGAGGTGGGAGAGCTTCATCCAGCCCTGGCCGCGGAGCTGGGTTTCGAGGCTCCGGTGGCCCTAGCTGAAATTTCTCTCGATCTCTTTTTGACAGAATCTAAAATTCCTGTAAAATTTCAACAGGTATCGCCGTTCCCCTCAATTTGGCGCGACCTCAACTTAATCGTCGGTGAGTCGGTGACTCATGGCTCGCTGGCCGCCCTAATCCGGGCTAACGGTGGTCCTTGGATGCGGCAGGCAATCTTTTTCGATCTCTATCGGGGCAAGCCCCTGGAAGACGGTAAAAAGGCCATGACCTTCCGAATCGAGTACGGCAGCCAAGAACGGACTCTAACCGACGATGAGGTCAACCAGGCGCGGGAACAGCTAACGGCGAAGTTGAAAGAAATCAGCGGCGCGGAACTGCGCTAGTCTCAAGGAGGCCCGTCATGACCAAAGCGGACTTGGTCGAATCGATTTACGAAAAGATCGGTTTTTCCAAAAAAGAGTCTTCCGACATCGTCGAGATGATCTTCGACACGATGAAGGACACGCTCGAAAAAGGAGAAAAGATCAAGATCAGCGGCTTCGGCAATTTCGTGGTTCGCGCCAAGCGTCCGCGGATGGGTCGCAATCCCCAAACCGGTGAAGAAATCGAGATCTCGGCCCGCCGGGTTTTGACTTTCCGGCCTTCCCAAGTCCTCAAACAAGCACTTAATAAAGAATAGTCTAAGTCCAGGAATTCTATCCACTCCTTGACAGCACCGTCCTCTTGGGCGATGTAGCGCGTGCCCATTATGAGCATCGCCGAAACATCCGAAAAACGCGCGTCGGCTTCACCCATTCCCGACAAGGTTTACTTTAAGATCGGGGAAGTCGCCGAGATCGTCGGGGTCAAGCCCTACGTCCTGCGCTATTGGGAAACCGAGTTTCCCGACATCGCCCCGGCCAAAAGCAAGTCCAAGCAGCGACTCTATAAGCGCAAAGAAGTCGAGATGATCCTGAGAATCCGCGACCTCTTGTATAAGGAAAAATTCACCATCGAGGGGGCGAGGAAGCGGCTCAAAGAGCTGAACAAAAGAGGGAAGGGCAAAGAGGTCGAAACCCAAGCCCAGATCACCTTGGCCCTTCCCAAGAACCCCGAGGCCCACGACGACTCCTTGCTCGAAATTAAGAAATGTTTGCAGGAGCTCGGGAAGATTCTTGAAAGCCTGTAGGATTTTGGATAAGCGCAGGGCCAATTTTTAGCCGTCAAACAATCCCCAGACGGTAATCTCGGGGCGTAGCGCAGCCCGGTAGCGCACTCCCTTGGGGTGGGAGTGGTCGCTGGTTCAAATCCAGTCGCCCCGACCTTGAACCTCGGTTCCTCGCGGAACCGGGGTTTTTTATTTTCCCTGACCGGTGTGGGTTGAAGGGCGAGGAGGCAACTCGCCCTGGGCTTTAGCCCGTCCGGACTTGCTCCGGGCGGGCGAATAAACCGCTGGTTCAAATCCAGTCGCCCCGACCTTGAACCTCGGTTCCTCCCGGAACCGGGGTTTTTTATTTCCCGGCTGGGGATAAACCTAGCGCATGGGAAAAAAATCCTGTAATAACAACGATAATGCTCATTCTAGTGTCGAACGACGACGGGATCTACGCCGAGGGGATACAGATCTTAGCCGAAACCTTGAAAAAGATCGCCAAGGTCGTGGTGGTGGCGCCGGACCGCGAGAAATCGGCGGCCAGCCATTCCCTGACCCTGCACCGGCCATTGCGCATCCTCGACATCAAGAAAAACTATTACGGCGTCAGCGGCACTCCCACCGACTGCATCAACCTCGGTATCAATAAGGTCCTCAAGCCCAAGCGGCCCGACCTGATCGTCTCCGGGATCAACCACGGCGGCAACCTCGGCGACGACGTCCATTATTCGGGCACCGTTTCGGCGGCCCTCGAAGGCGCCATCATGGGAATCCCTTCGATCGCGATCTCGCTGGTCGCCCGCTTCGAGCGGCCGATCTTCAAACCGGCCGCCAACTTCGCGGCCAAGCTGGCCCGGACGGTATTGAAAAACAAATTGCCGCCGGGCATGGTCCTCAACGTCAACGTGCCCAACGTTCCGCAGAATCGGCTCAAAGGTTACGCCTTCTGCAAGCTCGGCAAGCGCAATTACGGCGACGTGATTGTCGAGAAGCTCGATCCCCGGAAAAAGAAGTACTACTGGATCGGCGGCGACGAGGTTGGCTACGAAAACATCCCGGGCAGCGACTGCAACGCGATTTTGGAGCGAAAGATCTCGATCACGCCGCTCAAGGTCGACATGACCGACTATCCTTTTTTGGAAAAGATTAGGGCCTGGAAGGTATAATGTCCCCAGCTATGGCGCTCAAAAAAACCAGCCTCGAGGGCGGAGATTTCTACATCTCGCGCAAGCGAATGGTGCGGGAGCAGCTCATCAACCGCGGGATTCGCGACGAACGGATCCTTCACGCCTTTCTCAAAGTGCCCCGGCACTGCTTCGTCGAAGAGGGTCTAAGACCCATGGCTTACAACGACCACCCGCTTTCGATTGGATCGGGTCAAACCATCTCCCAGCCCTACATCGTCGCCTACATGCTCGAAGCCCTTCAGCTTCAGCCTACCGACAAGGTTTTGGAAGTGGGGACCGGCTGCGGCTATCAGACGGCGATCTTGGCCGAGCTTGTCGCCCAAGTGTATTCGATCGAGAGACTTTCGGAGCTGCTGTTCAAGGCCCGAAACACTTTAAAGAGCCTCGGCTACCGCAACATTCATTTGAAGCTGGGCGACGGGACTCTGGGCTGGCCCGAAAAGGCGCCCTTCGACGCCATCGTGGTGGCGGCGGGCTCGCCCCAAGTTCCGCGGCCC
>JBIOXX010000328.1:0-2973 GCA_044869875.1 bacterium
CCGATCTACCAAACCTCGACCTACGCCCAGGAAAGCCCAGGCCGGCACAAGGGATTCGAATACTCGCGCTCCCAAAATCCGACCCGCTTCGCCTATGAAAATTGCGTTGCCGATCTCGAGGAAGGCCGGGCCGGCTTCGCCTTCGCCTCGGGGCTGGCCGCGATGAGCACCGTGCTCGACCTGCTCGATTCCGGTTCTCACGTGTTGGCCCTCGACGATCTTTACGGCGGATCCTTCCGCCTCTTCGAAAACGTCCGCAAGCGCTCGGCCGGGCTCGCGTTCAGTTTTTTGGATTTTACGGACACCAAAGCCGTGGAAGCCGCGATCCGGCCCCATACCAAGATGATCTGGGTCGAGTCACCGTCCAATCCCCTGCTCAAGATCGTCGACCTCGAGAAGATTGCCGCCATCGCCAAGCGCCATAGCTTGATCTCGGTCTGCGACAATACCTTCGCCAGCCCCTATTTGCAGCGGCCAATTCCGCTGGGTTTCGATATCAGCATCCACAGCGCCACCAAGTATCTCAACGGCCATTCCGACATGGTCGGCGGCGTCGCCGTCGTCGGAGAGAATATCGAGCTGGCCGAGCGCTTGAAATTTTTGCAAAACGCGGTCGGCGGCATCGCCGGACCCTTCGATTCCTTTTTGGCGATGCGGGGACTCAAGACGCTCTCGCTGCGAATGGAAGCTCACTGCCGCAACGCCGCCGAGATCGCCGCTTGGCTGGTCAAGCATCCCAAGGTCGAAAAGGTGTATTATCCCGGCCTCACTTCGCATCCGGGTCACGAGATCGCAAAGCGCCAAATGCTCCGCTTCGGCGGAATGATCGGAGCCGACTTGAAAGGCGGTTTGGACGAAGGCCGGCGTATCCTCGAACGCTGCGAGCTTTTCACCTTGGCCGAGAGCCTGGGCGGCGTCGAGAGCCTGATCGAGCATCCGGCCATCATGACCCACGCCTCGATCCCCAAGGCCACCCGCGAGAAAATTGGCATCCGCGATGGTTTCGTCCGGCTCAGCGTCGGCATCGAAGATGGCGACGATTTAATCCGCGATTTGGCACAAGCCTTGGCTTAAGCTATTGGAATAATAGGGAATTCCCCATAGGGCGATGCCCCACCCCAAATTCAGGCCAAGCCCGATATCTATTTATAAGCAATCTGTTTCAATGGCCTCGTCCTTTCAATTTGAAAGGAGGAGGCAATGAGTAAGATAAGCACATTATTGATAGGAACCTTGTTTCTTTCTTCTGCGGCTTGGGCCGAAACCAGCGAACCAGTCTTGCAATCTTCGGTACCCCAAGAAACCGCAATACAAGCCGACAGCAACACCATCATCCGTCAAATCAGCTACAAAGGCAGCGATCCATTGGCGATCGGCGATCCATTGGGCAATGGACCGGTGACGGCGAAGCATGATGCCGGCCCACCGGCCACTCATGGTTTGAGCTACGACACTAACTGTCAAAGCGAAGCCTGTGCCCGTGCTCAGAAGCGCTGGACTTCCCCGACCACCTGGCAGCAAGACCGGGCCACCGGCCTTTCGACCGGTTGGGGAAATTAATAGGTGAAATGCGAGGTAGAGAATATAAAAGTTCGGCATGGAATACATTCCTGCCGAACTTTTTCCATTGGAGCCTTGGAACGGCCCGGGCCCGCCGGAGCTCGAGCGCGAGGATTGGCTGCTCCAAAAAATGGCGCTGGAGCCCATCGCTCCCGCCGCGGCCCAAGCCTATGCTCGCCGCCGCTACCCGATGTATTTTCTGCTGGCGGTGGCTTTCATCGGTTTACCTGGCGCTCTGATCGGCACTAATTTGCTCCTGGAATGGGGCCTGCCCCTTTGGCTGGCCCGAGTCGGCATAGCCTTGGTGTTGGGCGCTTTTTTCATCTTCTTTTTCGTGATGATTGCCTCGATGGCTTCGCGATCGAAAGTTTTTAAGCATCTTGGGATCGTTCCGGTCGAACATCCGGCCCCGGGCCTCGCCGACGACGTCTCGATTTTGGCCAAACGCCATGGCCGTAGCTTGGAATACGGTGTGAGCGCTTCGGGAAATTTTTGGCGCTATGGCAAGGCGGTTCCGGAGTTTCAGATTGAAAACAAAAACGGCCAGTTTTTCGCCAGTGCCGGTTTGCCGGCGCCGATTCGCGGCGTTTTAGCCCGGCTCCCCCGCAATAAGCGATGGAACAATCTTCGCATCCACGGCGGACCTTGGGGAATGCAAACGTCCCGACCGATCCGCCAAGCCAACTCTTTCATTCATGATCTCTGGTTATTCGAAGAATTGTTGAACGCAATGAAAAATTAGCTCAGAATAGCCGCCATGGAAGCTTGGCCTGCCATCCCCTATCCGGACTGGGAAAAGACCTGCGCCACTCTCCAGCTTTGGACCCAAATCGTCGGCAAAATCCGTTTGGCCCTGACCCCCTGGGTCAATCATTCCTGGCATGTCGTGCTTTACCTGACCACTCGAGGCCTGACCACTTCGCCGATTCCCTATCGCAGCGGCGCTTTCCAAATCGATTTCGACTTCCTTTCCCAGGAGCTGACCGTCGAGCGAAGCGAAGGCGATTCCCGCCATCTCAAGCTCCGGGCCCAGTCGGTCGCCGATTTTTACGCCGAGCTGATGGGGCTGCTCCGCGAGATCCAAATCGAAGTCCACATCGACCGGATCCCCAACGAGGTGGCCGACCCGATTTCCTTCGATCAGGATCGAGAGCATCGCGATTACGACGTTGCGGCGGCTCAACGCTTTCACCGCGCCCTGCTTTCCTCTTATCTGGTGCTCAGCGAATTCCGCAGCGGGTTCTTGGGGAAGGTCTCGCCGGTTCACTTTTTCTGGGGAAGCTTCGACCTAGCGGTCACTCGATTTTCGGGACGAACCGCGCCCTTGCATCCCGGCGGCCATCCCGGGCTGCCCGACGCGGTCAGCCGCGAAGCTTATTCCCACGAAGTTTCGAGCGCCGGGTTTTGGCCGGG
>JBIOXX010000329.1:0-21652 GCA_044869875.1 bacterium
TCAATTTTGGCTGCTTGGCATTGGCGATCGAAAGCTCGGCCGCGGTATGGGAAGCGAATTCCTTGAAGCGCTTGGCCCCTTCGGAATCGGGCTTGGCGACGACGATCGGCTTGCCTTCGTCGCTGCCAATGCGGGTGTCGAGGTCGATCGGAATCTCGCCCAAGAAGGGAACGCCCAGCTCCTTGGCCTTTTTTTGGCCGCCGCCGTGGCTGAAGATCTCGCTGCGCTCGTGGCAGTGGGGGCAGGCGAAGAAGCTCATGTTCTCGACCACGCCGAGGATCGGAATCTGAACTTTCTTGAACATCGCGACGCCGCGGACCACGTCGGCCAAGGCGACGTCCTGAGGCGTGGTGACGATGACCGCGCCGGAGATCGGGATGAGTTGGGAGATCGAGAGTTGGGCGTCGCCGGTGCCCGGCGGCAAATCGATAATGAGGTAATCGAGCTCGTCCCAAAGCACGTCTTCGATGAATTGCTGAAGCATCCGCCCGACCATCGGTCCGCGCCAAACCGCGGCGTCTTCGTCCTTCATCAGGAAACCGATGCTCATGTTTTTCACGCCGAACTTTTCGAGCGGGATCAATTTCTTCTTGGCCTCGTCGACCAGCGGCGGGGTGTTCTTGAGGCCCATCAGGGTCGGCAGGGAAGGGCCGTAGATGTCGGCGTCGAGGATGCCGACCTTGGCGCCGCTTTGGGCCAGGGCCAAGGCCAGGTTGACCGCGACGGTGGACTTGCCCACGCCGCCCTTGCCGCTGGCCACCGCCACGATGTTTTTGACTTTCTCGAGTCGGCCGCCGGGGCCGGGCCGGTTGCCGGCCTTGACTTCGGAATCCATGATTACCTTCGCTTCTTTGACGCCCGGAACCGCCAGCAGTGCGGCTCGGACGTCGTTTTCGACTTTTTCTTTCAATGGGCAAGCCGGCGTGGTCAAAACGATTCGAACCGAAACGACGCCGTCTTTCTCCCCGAGATCCCGGACCATGCCCAGGGACACTAAATCCCGGTGGAGATCGGGATCCTCAACTTTTCGTAAGGCTTCCATTAAAGCCTCTTGCATCGAAAAACCCTCCAAAAAATGAGGACGCAGGCCTAACAAGGTAGCTATATGGAAATCCACATCTTTTCCCGCACCCTGTCGATAATGAAATTGGATGTGGGGCAAAATGAAAAAACTTCTTCCCTGGCTTCTTTTGGCGTCGCTCTGTGCCTGCTCACGGTACATCGAAGGCGATGTCTATCTTGATAAAAATTCAAATAATATCAAGGACTTAGGCGAGCCAGCGATTTATGGCATCCAGTACTCGGTGACCCAGAATGGGAGCACGGTCAACTCGGGAGTGACCGATCCCGACGGACATTTTTCGGTTCTTCTGGATAGCTCCAAGATCGACGTCAATTATTGCATCAGCGTCAATTCCCAAGGGGAGCTGAATTTCCCTCAAGCCCCCAAAGGCAGCAAAGCCTTAGATGCTACGGTGGACGAAGAGGATGAGACTCCCGACCCCGAGGAGACTCCGGATGCGGACGAAACTCCGGAAGCCGAAGAGGACAAGGACGCCTGTCCCAAAAAATCCGACGGCCAACCCAATTGCAGTGACAGTCGTTGCGATGACGAGCCGGCTTGCGACACTTACACCGTCAAGTCGATGCAGGCCTGCGACAAAACCAAGACCACCGAGTTGATCATGAAGCTCGACGTTCCGGTGGCCGTCGACTATTCGAGCCGCCTCGGTAAAATCGAAAAATCGGAAAAGACCGTCCAGGTCGGCGACGTCGTCGGCCTCGAGTTCGTCTTTCCCAAGTCCTGCACCTTCCAACCTTTCATTCTATCCAAAGCCCTCGAGGTTTCCATCGGCAACGCCTTCGATCCGATGACCCGCGAGGTCTTTCTCGCCAAGGCCATCGCCGAGCGCCCCTCCCAGCTGTTTTACAACGACACGCCGCGCTTCGGTCATGACGAGCTGATTACCTATCTTTTGCCGGCCACGGTGGTTGGCGCCGAGGACCAAGAGATTCAGATTCAACCGAAGCTGAAATGTCCCGACGGCAAGGAAGTTTTGTCGAACGCCCAGGTGCTGCACATCGGCTCCGCGCCTGGCGGCGGCGACACCGAGGCCTATGAGTTGAGCTCCGAAATTTCCGGGGGCTGCCCCGAACTGGGGGAAAGCGGCCTCCTCTCGATCTTGATCAAGGATACGGCCGGTCAAGGCATCGCCGAGTCCACTTACAGCGTGGCGATTTCCGGCGCCGGAAGCTATCTTTCCTTCGAAGACCTCCCCGGGTTTTGTCACTATCAGAGCTCGGCGGTGGACTGCGCCCTCGAAGCCGCGCCGATGCTTTCCCAGCTCGGTTTAGCTTTCAATTTCACGGTTTCGGAATCGATCCCCAAGCCCGCCAACGTCATTTTTACGCCCAAACTGAAGGTCGATGAGACCGAGATCGACGGCACGCCCCTTTCTTGCAGTTACCCCTGAGCTCAGCTAGATTGAATGCCATCTTGGCTTCGATCCAACGACCCATCTATCTCGACTACCACGCCACCACCCCGCTTGACCCCCGGGTCTTCGAGGCGATGCGGCCCTATTTTACCGAGGACTTCGGCAATGCCGCCAGCCGCCAACATGCCTATGGTTGGACCGCCGAAGCCGCGGTCGAAAAAGCTCGAGGCCAGGTTGCCGCAGCGATCGGCGCCTCGGCCCAAGAGATCATCTTCACCAGCGGTGCGACCGAGGCCAACAATCTGGCTTTGCTCGGCTTAGCCGAAGTCTTGCGCGAAAAAGGCCGCCATCTTCTCAGCGCCGTCACCGAGCATCGCGCCGTCCTCGATCCGCTGAAGGAGCTGGAGAAGCGGGGCTTCGAAGTTACTTTGTTGGAAGTGGATTCGGAGGGAAGGATAGCCCCCGAGAAAATTCGAGCAGCGCTTCGACCCGAGACGATTGCCTTCAGCTTCATGGCCGCTAACAATGAGATCGGCACGATTCATCCGCTGGCCGAAATCGGACAAATCGCCAAGGAGAAGGGAATTCTTTTTCACAGCGATGCGGCTCAGGCGGCGGGGAAGATCCCGCTCCAAGTCGAGGAAATGGGCATCGACCTGCTCACCCTATCCGCCCATAAGTTTTACGGCCCCAAGGGAGTGGGCGCCCTTTACGTCCGTTCGCAAAATCCTAAAGTTCGGCTCCAGCCCCAGCTCTTTGGCGGAGGCCATGAGCGCGGCCTGCGTTCGGGCACCCTCAACGTCCCGGGAATCGTGGGGCTGGGCGAAGCCTTGGCCCTCTCGGTCGCCGATATGAAGGTCGAAGGGGTCAAGATCGGTGTCCTGCGCGATCGCTTGTGGAATCGGCTTCAAGCCGCGATTCCCGACATCCGCCGGAACGGCAGTGCCGGCCGTTGCTTGGCTCAAAATCTGAACGTCATCTTTCCCGGCGTGCCCAGCGATTGGCTGATGATGGAAACGAAGGAGATCGCGGTGGCTTCGGGTTCGGCCTGCAGCTCGGCTTCGCCCGAGCCCTCCCATGTCTTGCGGGCCTTGGGCCTGAGCCCTGAAGAAGCCAAATCCTCGATCCGCTTCGGTTTAGGCCGCTGGACGACGCTGGAGGAGGTCGACGAAGCCGCGGCGAAGGTCGCCGAGAAGGTGTTGCAATTCCGCAAGATCCATGGGAACTCTTGATTTGGCCCATTTTGGAGGAAACGATGATTCAATTGACAGACCGGGCGATCGAGCAAGCCAAGCAGATCGCGACCAACAATCAGAAGGCGGGCTACGGGCTTCGCATCGGTATCACCGGCGGCGGCTGTTCCGGCCTGTCCTACAAGATGGACTTCGAAGAGAAGCCCGGCGAGAGCGACCGGGTCTTCGAGATGAACGGACTCAAGGTCTTCGTCGATCCCAAGGCCTATCTATACCTGAACAGCATGACGATCGATTTCCACTCCGACATGATGAGCTCGGGCTTCACCTTCACCAATCCCAACGCCAAATCGACCTGCGGCTGCGGGACTTCCTTTTCCGTTTAATTCCGGTGCTTTTTGATGGACAGGGGGCGGCCGCTTGGCTAGGCCCTGACCATGCTGCGAAAAATTTCCTGCCTTCTCTTGCTGCTTCCCTTTTTAGCCGCTTGCGGCGCCAACCGCGTTTCTCAAGGCTCCCCTTACAAGCCCAAGGCCTTCGTCACTCCCTATGAGTATTTCAGCAAGACCCGCCCCGCGGTTTTGACCGCTCAAGATGAAGTGAAGTTCCAGAAGACCGAGTCGACCCAAAACATCGGCGAGGATACCAAAGAGGATCACACCCAAGCGATCATCATCGGCACTCTGGTCGGCGTTTCGGTGATCGGGGGAACGGTGGCGGGGATTCTCTTGGCGCGGTGAGCGCGCATCTAGGTCGCGTCATCCTGAGGTCCCGAAGGGGCCGAAGGACCTCATACCCACCAAGGTAGTCGGAGATCCTTCGCTGGCGCTCAGGATGACAGGTGCCACAAATCACCTTCTTTAATAACTTTTCCCTGCCGTTCGAAGCGTTCGAGGTGCTTTTCGACCATCTGCCGTTCGAAGCAGGCCTTGAGCGGATCGCTCAGATGGCTGGCCTTGTAGATGATGCCGATTTGGGAAAGTTCCTGCAGCGATTTCGGCCCAACCTGAAGGCTCTCCAATAACTTGTTGTCCCGTTTATCGAAGGCCGACTCGAACTTCTCCAATTTTTCCACGAATTGCTCCCGGTTGTAGATGCGCCCTCCGTGGCTAGTGACGTAGTGGTTGCAATGGAGGTGCTTCACCTTGCGAATCGATTGGAGAAACTCGTCGATGTCCGAAGAAATATTAGCGTACCAAGGACCAAGCGGTGTCAGGTCGATGTCGCTGGTATAGAGCAGGTCGATGTCTTCGAAGAAGAGGGCCAAGTGCCCCGGAGTATGGCCGGGGATGTGCAAAGCGCGGACCCGATGGTTTTGTAGGGGCACCAAGTCGCCGTCTTTGAGCGTGAGGCTGACGTGGCCTTCGAGGATGTCGAGGCTCGAAAAGATACCCTTCAGCCATTGGACGTAGTTCGATTCGCGCTCGCTGTCGGCGTATTTGAGGTAGTTCTCGAAGCTCAGCAAGGGCGCCAAGTCCTTCTCGTGGCAGATGAAGCGGGCTTGGCGGAAGAGGTGGTTCAACGAACGGTGGTCGACATGGTAATGGGTGTTCAGGACCTGCTGGACGATCTTTCGCGAGGCCAATTGTTCGAGATAGGTAAAATTGGAAGAGGGGTCGACGATGGTGGTGCTCGAGCCGTCGTGGATCAGCACCGAATTCGAAAAAAAGAATTCCCGCGAGTTCTTCGCCCAAATGAACTCGATGTCGCCCAGCCGGGTCCCATGCTCGGTTTGCTCAGGAATTCCACTCATCTCAACGCCGTTTGCCTCTCAATATGAAAAAATTCTCAAAAAGAGAATGGGGCTGCACGGCTCCCTCCTTCGGCTCTAGTCCTAAGACCTTGTTTTCTCAAGAAGAAAATCAAATTTAGGGCCGTAAATCTCGGTGCGGGCTTTGGCATGAGATGTGCAAAATTTTGAACAGGGGACCTCGTCATGGAGAAAAAAGAAGATATGCAGGCTCAAAAATCCTCGCCGCCCCTTGATTCAGCTCGCCGAGAAGCGGGGAATTCTTCCGACCCGGTGGCTTTTCGGGAAGCCAAGCTCTTCCTGGGAAAGGATCGGGCTACTTTGACCTTCTTTTTGGAGGAGGAAGTGGCTTCCATCCATTATGACATGCTCCGTGACGAGATTTTTTACCGGGGACACAACGTCAAGAACATGACCATGGACCCAAGGCATTGGCTGGCTTTGGAAAAGTTCGGCGAATACCTCGCCGACGATCCACGTTCAGGAAGCTTGCGGAAGGGCTACCGGCGCTGTTTGGAGCATCTCCGCACCGATTATGGGCTTCCGGTCTGAAAATCCCTTGCGGCTTCTCCAATGCAGACGATAACTTAGAAGCCGAATGACAGAAATCCGCAATATCCGCATTCCACCGCGCATCGACTCCCTGCCACTTCCCGAGCGGGAGATTCGGGAGCAGCCGGCCCAGGACTGGCGATTCCAAATTCAAGGCCAACGCTTTGACTACAAGAACGGCAAGATCCTGCTCAACAACCAAAATTTGGCCGAGCTGATCGGGGAGAACCTCACCCATCTCAGCGCCCAATATTGGACCACGCTCTCGCGCCGCTTGGCCCGCTATCGCGATTGGGCGACGATCAGCGTCGACGATCCCGAGGCCTTGGCCAAGTTTTCGGCGCTGCTTCACGCCTTTCTCACCAAGATCTTCGGCCGCATCAAGAAGAAGTTCGACCAGACCATCGACGGCGTCAGCTTTCACCTCGAGGATGGTCAGCTTCTGCTCAACGGGGTCAACGTGAATGCCTTTTTGGAGATGGCCCGGAAGCGCCGCACCGAGAAGGGAAGAGTTTTCTTGAAGGGCCTGCGCAACCGCCTCGCCCTCCTTCAATCCAACCGCAACGGCAATCCGAACTACGAGAAGATTCGGGAAACCGTCGAGCGGCTGGCCAATGCCATCGAAGCCGAGCTCCGCAACTGGACGCCGGAAGTGATCGCTCTCCCCCCGCCCTTGCTGATGCCGGGCAAAGAATAGACTGGTCTCGCTCTTGCAATTTCCCGGCGAGTGGCTTTCGATTTTCCCCGACGCTATCCCTTGTTGCTGCCGACCCTCGGCTTAGGGCTGGGCATTGCTTGGACCGCCGAGCGCGGCGCCTTGCCGCTTTCCGGTGGGGTTGCTCTCGGGATTTGGGCCTTGCTCGCGGCATGGCGCTGGTCCAAGCCGCGGACCTTGGCTTTTTTCATCTTGGGCATTCTGCTCGGCGCTTGGCGGGCCCAACCGGTTTTTCCCAGCGCGCCGCCACCGGTCTTGAAGCAATGGATGGTTGAAAAGCGGACGGTTCGTTCGGTTTTCCGCGTTCGCGATTATCCGCGCTGCTCGGAGCGGCATTGTGCCGCGACGGCCGATTTGTTGGGCTGGGAAGAGGCGGGGGTCTTTCGACCGCTGCCTCGGACCGGTCTATCGCTTCGAGTTTGGCAAGGGACAACCCATTGGGTACCGGGTGAGGTTTACGCTACCGATTTGAAATACTCGGTGCCGCGGCGTTTCAAAAATCCCCACAGCTTCGACTATCCGGAATACCTCCGCCGCCAAGGCCTCGGCGCCTTGGCTTCGGCGCGAAGCTTGAGCCCGGCCGATCGCCTGCAAGCGGCCCCGGATTGGCAGGTCGCGGCGGCTCGCTTTCGGCAGCAGCGCTTGGAGTGGCTGCGCTCGATCTTGGATCCGGATTCGGGTCGAGCCATCCTCGAAGCCCTGCTTTTCGGCGAAGAGTCCGGCCTCGAAGAGCCGCTCGCTGAAGTTTTTCGCCGCACCGGTCTTACCCACGTCCTCGTCGTCTCGGGGCTGCACTTCGTCTTTCTTTCCTTCTGTTTCTATTGGCCGCTCTCTTGGCTTTTTTCAGCGTCGACCCGCTTGGGCGACGGCGGGGCCGGCCAGGTTTTGGCGATGGGCTTGGCGGCGCTTCCGACCTTCTTCTACGCCGCGATGGTGGGGTTTAGCCCTTCGGTACTGCGCAGCTTGGCTTGTTCGGCCTTGCTCTTCCTGGCGGTTCTTAGCGGTTGGCGTCGAAAATTCTTGGCGGCCCTGCTCTTGGTTCTTGCGTTTTTCCTGCTGGCTCGGCCGGAACTGCTTTTTTCGATTTCTTTCCAACTTTCCTTCGCCTCGGTGGCGACGCTGGCGCTCTTGGCCAAAGCCTGGGGAACAGGGGCGGATTTAGCGCCGGCGACTTTTTTTCAAAAGGTGGTCCGCCGAGCCACGGCCGCCTTGGGATCGGCGGTGGGCGTGAACCTGGCTTTGGCGCCTTGGCTGGCCGGCGAGTTCCACGAATTTTCGCTGCTTGCTCCCTTGGCCAATTTGCTTTTCGTTCCCTTCTATTCCGCCGCTCTGCCTCTTGGCTTGGCGATCTCCTTGCTTGGCGTTTGGGACCTTGGAATCGCCAAGCCGATGCTGATCGCCCTGGATCGTGGGATGGAAGGGCTCTTCCTCGTCATGGGAAAGCTCGCCGCCTGGCGCTACGCCAGCATCTTAGTGGCACCTTGGTCGCTTTTCGAGTGGCTGGCCTACGGATTTCTCTTGCTCGGGATTTTCCGGCCTCGACCTTGGAAGCGGGCAATCCTTTGCTTGGCGGCCTGTTTGTTTTTTCTTGGGTTAGGCGAGGCCAAAAGAAGGGAGAGCCTACCGAAAGGGCGTTTGAGCCTGACCATGTTCGACGTCGGTCAGGGCGAAAGCCTGCTTCTCGATCTGCCCGAAGGCCAATCCCTACTGATTGACGGCGGAGGCTTTCCGGGCAGCGATTTCGATCTCGGCCGAAACGTCCTCATGCCCGAGCTCCTGGCCCGCGGCCGGAGGCGCCTCGACGCCATCGCCCTGAGCCATCCCGACGCCGACCACGCCAAGGGCCTCGGTTATTTGGTGGACCGGCTCCCGCCCGCCGAATTTTGGATCGGGCCGGGCACCGAGAGTCATCCCGGCTTCGCGGCCTTGAAGGAGCTCGCCCGCCGCCGCGGCGTGCCGCTTCGCCGGCTGGGCCAAGGTCAGCGCTGGAATTTCGGCGGCGCCGATTTCGAAGTCCTTTGGCCGCCGGCCGATGTCGAAGGGATGTCGGACAATAACTTGAGCTTGGTCCTTCGAATTTGCCAGGTCGAATATTGCTTTTTGCTCACCGGCGATTTGGAGGCCGAAGCCGAGGCTCGGCTTCAGCCGCTGGCCCGCGAAACCCAAGTGCTCAAGGTCGCCCACCACGGCTCGAAGAGCTCGACCAAGCCTGAATTCTTGGCGGCCTGGAAGCCGAAGCTCGCCTTGATCAGCGCCGGCGAAGGCAACCGTTACCGCCTGCCGCATCGTCAGGTCTTGGAAGAATTGGAGAAGAGGGGGATCGCGATTTTGCGCACCGACCGCGACGGCCAAGTGGAAGCGAGAGGGCCTAGGGCTTTGCCACTTCCCAGCCGGTGGTCCGCCATCCGAGCGGCGGTTTCCGGATCAAAGTCATGATGACCGGCAACTCGCTGCCGTCGGTCAGCTTCACCAGCATGAAGCCGTTGGCGATGTTCTTCTGCAGCTCATGGACGTCCTTCACCTCGACATCGGTCACCGGATTGGTGGCGAAGGAGCTTTCCTTGTATTTCTTGCCGTATTTCTTGAAGTATTTTTTGGCGATCTCGGCGGTCCGGGCTTGGGTGGGCGTGCGTCCCCCGCAGGCTGCCAGCAGCAGGAGGGGAAGGACAAGGGCGATCGCCAAGGTTCGTTTCATGGGCCCGGACTCTATAAGCAAATCCGCCGAGGGCAGGCAAGGTTAATTCGACCCTTTCCTACGCCGATCCTCCAGGATCAGCTCGGTTAATTCTCGGGTGATTCGGCCGGTGGCTCCCCAGATGACGTGCTGCTTGAACTGAAAATAGGGCATTTCGGTCAGGCAGTTGAAGAATTCGCCCCGTTCCAGCCGGAGGTTTTGCGGTTCCAGCAAGTGTTCCAGCGGCACTTCGATGATCCCGGCGATCTCGGTCGGATTGAGCTGGTAGGCGTAAGGATGAGGGATGAGGCCGACGTAGGGCGTGATGTGGTAGCCGGTCGGCGTGACCAATTGCCCCAGCTCGCCGAGGACTTCGACCTCGGCCGGAGCGATGCCTAATTCTTCCTCGGTTTCGCGGAGCGCGGTCTGGCAGAGGTCGGCATCGCTTTCTTCCCAGCGGCCGCCCGGAAAAGAGATCTGGCCCTTGTGGTCTCGGACTTCCATGCTGCGTTGAGTGAAAAGGACGGTGGCTTGTCCGTGGTCCAGGAAGAGCGGGACCAAAACCGCTGCCGGAATGAAGTCACCCCGGGGCAGAATTTCTATTTTTCTTTGCTCGAGAAGCTGAGCGATCGTTTCCTTCACCGGTTCACCGAATCCAAGGCATTGTCTTGGGAGATCAACCCGCTTTCCTCGGGGCCGAGGTCGCCGGAATCCTCGCGGCGCTCGACTTGATGAGCATCGACGGCCACCGCGGTAACGTTGGTGCCGGGACCCAGCAGGATATCACGCTCGGCTTGGGCGAAACGGGTCTCCGTTCCCCTGGGCACTCTTAGGTTGTAACCCGCGGGGACCTTACGGACGCCGCTGAGTATGGCCTCGCTGAAATGGGGATTCAAGCGCGAGATCTCCTCGTAGGAGGCGCCGGCAGTGGCGACGAGGTCGGGAAAGCGAAGCGGGTTTTTCAGATAATAATATTCGTAGCGCAGCCGCGGTTTGATCTTGAGCTTGCCGAAATACTGGGGATGCCCATTGGCCAGCTCAAGGGCGGCGAGAAAGCAGGGATAAAAATTTCGGGAGGCGAAGCCGTAAACTCCGCCCGAGTAATTGAGGATGATCGTGGCGATGTCATTGGTGCCGAGGGTGGCGACCGCCCGGGAGAGGCTGCCTCGTCCCGAGTTGTAGGCGTTGATCGCCAGCGGCCAAGTGCCCAGGGCCTGGTAATTGTCGCGGAGGAGACGGGCCGCCGCATGGCTGGCGAGGATCGGATCGTTGCGCTCGTCGGCGACGCCGTCGATATTGAGATAGAGCCGGCCGGTGCCGGGCATGAACTGCCAAATTCCGCTGGCCCCGACCTTGCTGCGGGCCTTGGTGTTGAACATCGACTCGACGAAGGTCAAGCGGGTGATCTCGACCGGAACGCCGTAGCTGCTGAAGATATCTTCGATCTCCTCCATGTATTCGCCCGAAGCCGCGAGGCCGGTGAGGAACTTGTCCTGGATGCCGGTTTGGCTGCGCAAGCGCCCGTCCTCGGTCGCAGCGATGAATTTATCGGAATAGGGGTCGTTCTTGAAGAGGTCGTAGACCCGGCGCTCCTCGCGATCGAGTTGGCTCGGGGTGTAATCATTATAGGAAAGACGCTGGAGAATGGCTCGAATCCGGTTTTTCTCGTCGCGAATTCTCTCCTTGCGGAGAAGGCGGCGCTCACTGTCGCCGAGCGCGGCGCTGTAGATGTCGCTGAAATCGAGGACCGAGTAGATTCGGCTCAGGTCCTGGGTGTCGTGGAAGACCTCGTAACGGCGGTCGTATTTGGAATAAACCAGCTTCCAGAAATCCACCGCCGGCCGCAGCTCCGGCGGAACCGTGAAACTGTAATGGACCAGCTTGCGTCCGGCTTCATTGGTTAGCTGGTTGGTGGCCAGGCTCTGGTCTACTTTCTTCGATTTCTTGGCCTTCTTCTTTTCCTTCTTGGTCGGAACGGCCTCGGTCACCGGTGTCGGGACGATGGGCGGAGCGATGTAAGGCGAGGAGGGCGCCGGCGTTGGAGTCGGCGGCAGCGCTTTGGGCTTGGCCGAAGGCCAAATTAGCGGAACTCCGAGCAGAGTCAGGACGACGAGGGCTTTACCGCCTTGGATGAGGAGCGCCTTGTGAGATCTCAGGTTCATGACGAGCCGACTACCAATTCAACAAGGTTTCGAGGATTTCCTGGCCTCTTTGCTTCTCTTTCCAAAAATTCTTTCCCTTGCCGTTCACGATGAAGGCGTAAACGAAAGCCTCCGACTCGGAATTTTTGGGAAAGGCATATCCGGAGAGTGAGCTCACACCGTTTAAGCTGCCGGTCTTGCCGAAGAACCGGCCGGCGAGATCACTGCGCCGGAACTTACGCCTCAGTGTACCATCCACTCCAAGCACGCTCAAAGAGGAAAGGAAGTTTTGCCGCAGCGCCGGATCGGCGTAAGCGACTTGCAAGGCCTGAGCCAGGGCCTGGGCGCTGAGGCGGTTGACTTTGGAAAGGCCCGAACCGTTCTCGATCTCGACCGCCGAGGTGGCGACGCCCAGCTCTTTCAGCTTCTTGAGGATCGTTTTGACTCCCTTGGCCGTCGTTCCCGGCGCTCCCTCGACCTCGGCGCCGAGGGCCTTGGTGAGCTGCTCGGCCATGAAGTTGTCGGAACGCTTGTTGATCTCCTGGAGGATGAGGTTGAGCGGCAGGCTTCGGTGTTCGACCAGGACCTTGCTCTTAGCGGGAGCCGGGCCAAACCCGGTCTCGGGCGGCAGAAGGATGCCTTGGGCCTTCAGGGCCTCGCGGAGGCGGAGCACGGCCAGGTGAAGCGGCTGGTGGATCGAGATCCGGTAGCGCAGCGGCTCCGACTTGAGGGCGATGCCGCCGGAAATCTGGACTCCGAGGTCGGTGGCTTCGCCGTTCTGGTTTTTCAGGATGATCCGGCCCTTGCGGCGTTGGGTCAGGACCTCGCCTTCCACCGGAAAGGTGGGAAGGGGTGGGTCGATCTCAACCTTGGCCGGGTCGCCGACCTTTTCGCCGGGGCTGACGTTCAAGAAGAGGAGGTTATGGTCGACCGAGAGCGCCCCGACACTGCAATTGAAGCTGGCGTCACGCTGCCGGCCCTGCATCTGGCCGGGGAAGTCGCCGTCGTCGAAGTGGCTGCCGTCGACGCTCAAGGCTTCGATCTCCCGAACTCCCTTTTCCTTGAGCTGGGCCGCCATTGCTTCCAGATCGGCGCTGCCGAAGAGGGGATCGCCGAAGCCCTTCAGGATCAGTTGCCGCAATCGGCCCTTATTGACCTCGGGGCCGAGGAATTGAGTTTTGAAGGTGTAGTCCGGACCCAGGGAGGAGAGGGCGGCGAGGGTCGAAAGCACCTTGGTATTGCTGGCGGGGTTCAGCGGAAGGTCGGCGTCTCGGGAATAAACGACCTTGCCGGTGCTGGCTTCCTCGACAATGACGCCGATTTGGACGTCCTCGCCGGCGCCGGCCATGAGTTTTTCGATGGCCATTCCCAGCTCTGCTTGTGAGGCCCAGGCGACTTTGCTAAGAGTGAACGCGAAGATGAAAAGAAAAGCGATTCGTGTCAGCTTCATCATGGTCTTCTTTCTCCTAGCGGCTTGCGCCCGTCAAGAGGGCCGGCGCGAATTTTCGGTCGCTATCGAGAGTTTCCCCTCCAACCTCGATCCCCGTTTTCCCAACGACGCCTATTCGACCAAGCTTCAGCAGCTTCTGTTCAATGGTCTGCTCAAATACGACAGCGAGTTGCGGCTGGTGCCGGACTTGGCCGAGCGCTACGAGTACCGATCTTCGACTCGGATCCGGCTCAAGTTGCGGCCCAATGTCACCTTTCACGACGGCCGGCTGCTGACGACCCGCGACGTCCTTTATACTTACAAGACCCTGATGGATCCGAAGAAGCGCTCGCCGCTTTACGAGACCTTCAAGAAGATCACCGAGATCGAGCCGGTCGACGACCTGACTCTCGAGATCGAGCTGGCCGAGCCCTTCGCGCCTTTCCTGACCGCTTTGACCGCCGGCATCGTCCCTTACGGCGTCGACGAGGAAAGTCCGGTTCGCTTCGCCCAGCGACCGGTCGGCACCGGACCCTTCCGCTGGGACGGCTATCGCAGCGATCAGTGGATTCGCTTGAAGGCCTTCCCCGAGTATTTCGACGGCGCGCCGGCTTTGCCGGGTTTGCTCTTCAAGACCATTCGCGACGATACGACCCGGGTCTTGCAGCTACTGCGGGGCGAGGTCGATCTGGTGCAGAACGCGGTTCCGCTGATCATGGCCAAGTGGTTGCGGGAGAAGGCCAAGCTGGTGATGGAAAGCGACGTCGGCATCAACTACGCCTATCTCGCCTTCAATCTTCGCGACCCGGCCTTGCAGGATCGTCGCGTTCGCGAAGCCATCGCTCGGGCCATCGACCGCGACAAGCTGATCGAGTACCGCTTGAAGGGCTTTGCCCGGAAGGCGACCGGAATTCTCGCGCCCTCCAATTGGTTCTACGAAGGCAACGTCAGCCAATACCCCTACGATCCCGACGGAGCCAAGGTCCTACTCGACGAAGCCGGCTTGAAAGATCCCGACGGAAATGGCCCGCTGCCTCGGCTGACCTTGAGCCTCAAGACTTCGAACAAACGCGATCGGGTGGCAATGGCTCGGGCCATTGCCGACCAGCTCAAGGCGGTGGGGATCGATTTGCAGGTTCGACCCTACGAGTGGGGGACTTTTTATCGCGATATCAAGACCGGTAATTTCCAGATGTACAGCTCGACTTGGGTCGGGGTCACCGAGCCCGACATCTATTATTATGCCTTCCACTCCTCCCAGGTGCCGCCAAATGGGGCGAATCGGGGCTACTATTCCAATCCCGAGGTCGACCGCTTGGTGGAAGAGGGCCGGGAGCAGACCGTCAGCTCGGTCCGAAAGAGCGCTTATAACCAGGTCCAGAAGATCCTATCCCACGACTTGCCTTATATCAGCCTGTGGTATGAAGATAACGTGGTCTTCATGCGGCCGGAGGTGAGGGGCTACGAGCTTCGGCCCGATGCTTCCTTGGAAGGCTTGGTGAGAACTTCGGGAGCGAGTCTTTAGGCATGCTCAACTATATTTTCCGACGCCTGCTCTTCCTTATCCCCACGCTCTACGCGGTGGTGACGCTGGTGTTTTTTCTAATTCACCTCATCCCCGGCGATCCGGTCGATTTCATCGTCGGCGAGCGGGCGATGGCGGCCGACCGGGCTCGGCTCACCAAGGAGCTCAAGCTCGACAAGCCGCTCTGGGTCCAGCACAGCTATTTCATCAGCGATCTCCTCCACGGCAACCTTGGCGAATCGCTCTACGACCACAAGCCGGTGGCCCAACTCATCCGGGAGAAGTTTCCGGCCACGCTCAAGCTCGCCATGTTCGCGATGCTGATCTCGGTGAGCTTGGCCATCCCCTTGGGCCTGGTCTCGGCGATTCGGAAAGACGGGGCGGTGGATAATTCGTCGATGTTCTTCGCCCTGCTCGGGATCTCGGTGCCTCATTTTTATTTGGGGCCGCTGCTCATCTTGGTTTTCTCGATCAAGCTCGGTTGGTTTCCGGTTTCGGGCGACGAGGGTTTCAAGGCGCTGCTCTTGCCGGCCTTCACTTTGGGCACGGCCTTGGCGGCCATCCTTTCGCGGATGACCCGGGCCTCGATGCTCGACGTGATGCGGGCCGACTACGTCCGCACCGCCCGAGCCAAGGGCTTGAGCGAGCGGGCCGTTCTGCTCAAGCACGCCTTCCGCTCGGCGCTGATCCCGGTGGTCACTATCGTCGGTCTTCAATTCGGCGCTTTGCTCGCCGGCACCGTCGTCACTGAGAAGATCTTCAATTGGCCGGGAATTGGCAGCCTCCTGCTCGGCGCCATTGAGCGTCGGGACTATCCGGTGGTTCAGGGCTGCGTACTGACCATCGCCTTCACCTTCATCCTCGTCAACATGCTGACCGATTTCCTCTATGCCCGTCTCGATCCCCGGGTTTCCTTGGGGAAGGCGGCATGATCCTGCCCTTGCACCTCGACTTCAACGGGGCCTCGGTGCTGGTGATCGGAGGTGGGTCTAGGGCCAGCCGCTGGATCTACCTCTTGCTCGAGGGCGGCGCCAAGCTGCGGGTCTTCGCCGCCGACCTCGACTTCGAGTTGAAGGCCTTGGCTAAGGCCAAGCGCTTTCGTTGGTTTCGGCGGGATTTCACGCCGGCCGATTTCGATGGAAGCGAAATGGCGGTGGTGGCGGCCGAGGATTCGAAGGTCAACCGCCGGGCGCTGCGCCTGGCCCGAAGTCGGAAACTTTGGACGGTCTCGGCCGATCCGGAGCTGGCCGGAAATGTTTGGCATCCGCCCAGCTTTCGCCGCGGCGGTCTCTTGATCCACTTTGGATTGCCCGGAAAGGGCAGGGCCGGTCCCTTGGACGAGGAGCTGCGGCGCTACTTCAAGCGGCGGCTCAGCCTGGCCTTTGGCCGGGAATGGGAGCTCCTTTGGGAAGAGCTATCCCGCCTCAAGCGATCGTTGCCGCTGCGGAAATTGCTGCCTTCTTGGATACGGGCGGCCAAGCGGGGGCGGGTACAAAGAATTCGTCGGGATGTGGAAAAAATGCTACGAAGGCCCCGTTCATGAATCCTTACTTTCTATATATCAGCTTCGGCGCCTATCTTACGGCCGGCACCCTCTACCTGCTCCAGCTCATCTTCGATAAGGACAGCTTGGGGCAGAACGCCCTCCGTTTGACCGTCTTGGGTTGGATCCTTCATACCGTCATGCTGGTCCTGCGCTTCGTCCATACGGGGTATCCCTTCCTGACTGACAGCGACATCAGCTATCTTTTCAGCGCTTGGGTGGCGGCGACGACCTTTCTCTTGCTCAATCTGCGCTACCGCTTCTCGCTAGTGGGGGCTTTCATTCTCCCGCTCATTTCGGTATTTTATCTTCTCGCGTGGTTTTCGCGGGAAGACTATCGGGCCGGCTCGACCCTCATGCACAGCCCTTGGGCCAGCGTCCACATCATCTTTAGCTTTCTCGCATTGGCGGTGTTTTCCATAAGCTTTGTTCTTGGAATTATCTTTATTATTGAGGAGTTCCAGTTAAAATATAAAGTGTCGCCAAAACTGTTTCTTCGCTTGCCCAGCCTCGAGGCGGTGGAGCAAACCCACGCGAAGGCCTTGACCGTCGGCTTCGTTCTGCTAAGCGGCGGCATCGTCACCGGGGCGATTTGGGCGAAGACCGTGACCGGGGTATACTTCTTCGAGGATGCCCGGCAGCTTTGGGCGATTTGCGCCTGGTTGATTTACGCCTTCTTTCTTCAAGCCCGCTTTGCGGCGGGATGGCGGGGACGGAAGGGCGTCTTGCTTTCTTTGATCGGGTTCGCGGTGATCCTGTTCACCTTTTTGGGAGTGAAACACAACTGATGCAACTCTGGGTTTTGGGACTGAACCACAAGTCGGCGCCGGTTGCCGTTCGGGAGCGCTTCGCCGTTTCCGAGGCGAAAGTCGGGGATTTCCTCGCCCGGGCCTCGGCTTTGCCCCACGTCGGCGAGCTGGCCCTGGTTTCGACCTGCAACCGGGTCGAGGTCTACGGCGCTTCCCGCCATCCCGAACAAGCCCGCCGCCAGATCGCTCGATTTTTGGCGGAGTTCCAGGGCGTTCCGGAAGCGACGCTCGAAGCCCATCTCTATTCCTACGAAGGCCAGACGGCGCTGCGCCATGGCTTTCGGGTCTGCTCGAGCCTCGATTCGATGGTCGTCGGCGAGCCCCAGATTTTGGGTCAGATGAAAGAGGCCTATCGCCAAGCCGGCGAGGCCGGAACCACCGGGACCATCCTCAACAAATTCTTCCATCGGGCTTTCAACGTCGCCAAGAAGCTGCGGAGCGAGACCTCCATCGCCTCCCATCCGGTCTCGGTCAGCTATGCCGCCATCGTCTTAGCCAAGCAGATCTTCGGCGATTTGAACGGCAAGACGGCCCTGGTCTTGGGCGCCGGCAAGATGAGCCTGCTCGCCATCCGCCACCTCAAGGCGGCGGGGATCGCGACCCTTTATCTTTCCAACCGGACTCCGGAGCGGGCCGAGGAGATCGCCCTCAAGGTCGGAGGCGAGACCATTCCCTTCGACAAGTTCGATAAGTGGTTGGCCGATGCCGACGTCGTAGTCACCTCGACCGCCGCCGAGCAGCATATCGTCTTACCGGCCCAGGTCCAGGAGGCGATCAAGCAGCGCAAGAACCGCCCGATGTTCTTCATCGACATCGCGGTGCCACGCAACGTTTCGCCCGAGGTCAACAACCTGCCCAACGTCTACCTCTATGACATCGACGACTTGGGCCAGGTAGTGGAAGCCAACAAGGGCGAGCGGGTCAAGGAGGCCGAACGGGCCGAAGTCCTGCTCGAAGCCGAGGTCGAGGACTTCGCCAAGGTGCTGCGGAGCCTGGAGGTGGTGCCGACCCTCTCTTCGCTTTCCCAGAAATTCGACGGCATCTGTCGCCGTGAGCTCGACAAGGCCTTCCAGCGCCTGCCCCAGCTCGACGCCGAGGGTCGCGAGGCGGTCCAGGCCATGGCCTATGCCATCGTCAACAAGATCCTCCACGATCCGATGATCGCTTTGAAGGAAGGGAAGTCCCAGGAGAACCAACCCGATTACAGCGCCTTGGTGCGGAAGTTGTTTAGGTTGGATGAGGCTTGAAATCCCATAATATTTGACTAAGCAAGACGCCGCCTCTATAGAAGGGCGGCTTTTTTAAGCAGAAGCTCGAGGAGAATTTCGATGGCCTTGGTCTATTTCGAACGCGAAGGGAAAACGATAAGCGTCAATTCCGGGCAAAATCTCCGGAAACTGGCTCAGACCAACGGGGTGAAGCTCTTCCGGGGGATTCGGAAGATCTTCAACTGCCACGGCATGGGCCTTTGCACCGCTTGCGTGGTCGAAGTCTTCGCCAACCGGCCGATGGATCTCAACCCCCGCACCGGGATGGAAGAGAAGAAGCTCGAGGGTTACAGCAATCCCAACCTCCGCCTTGCCTGCCAGGTTCAGGTCCACGGCAGCGTTCGGGTCAAGAGTCAGCCGGTGGAGTTCATGGCCGCCCAGCCCAATTCGGTTTCGCCGCCCTTGGTTTCGGGCAACGGAATCTAAAACCGAGGAAATGGCTGTTGATGTTTTGGGGGATTCTCATTAAAGCCGGGCATTAGAATTCTGGGCCCCCATAGCTCAGTGGATAGAGCATTGGCCTCCGAAGCCATGTGCGCAAGTTCGATTCTTGCTGGGGGCGTTTTGAGTTTGTAGGTAAAGAAAATTTTCGCGCCTTGTTCGGCATGACTAAAGTGGGTACTCGCAGAACAGGCCGCAAGGCCGGATTTACTCCGGCCGCGCAGCAAACTCGCAGAGTTTGCGAAGTACAATAGGGGCGGTAGCTCAGCTGGGAGAGCGACGCGTTCGCAATGAGTAGGTCGGGAGTTCGATCCTCCTCCGCTCCATATTTTTTCTTCTGGGGAATGGGCAGGGATAATTTTGACGTAGGTGGCGGGATGAGTTTTTCCCAAAAGTTCCTCGTTTTTCTCGGAGCATTCTTTGTCAGCCTGGCTTCGGCTGGCGCCGATGAAGTCTCGATCTTCATCGATCCCAGCGACCCGACCTTGATCCGCCGCACCGAAATCCCCTTCGCCTCAACCGTCCTGCTCAACGCCGCCGAGCTTCCGTCCCAGAGCCTGACCCATCCCAAGATCCTCTTCGGCGGGCAAAAATTTTCCTATCTTCAGCTGAGCCCCGACGGCCGAACCCTGGCCTTCAGCGTCGATGGCGAGACCAGCGACTGGAGCGGGCTCTACGATCTCAACACCAAGCAGATCGCCGAAGTCAGCTTGAGCTTCGACTCCGAAGCCTTGGCGCCTTATTGGAGCAGCGACGGGCGGAAGGTGGCCTTCGAGAGCGAGGAGGCCAACGGCCGCCGAATCTTGCGGATCTACGACGTCGATCAAGCCTCGATCTGCGCCCTCGACGGCCGGGTCGCCAAGAACAAGTATTTCGATTTTCACCGGCCCTTTTGGAGCGAGAACGGCGAAAAGCTCTATTTCCAGGTCGACGTCAACAACGCCTACCGCCGCTCGATGGGGCTGAAGCCGATCGTCGCCGCCACCCGAATCGGCGAGGCCGGCGGCCAATGCCAGGGCTTCGTCCTGCGCAGCGTCGAGAAGTTCATGGCCGAGGTTCCGCTCAAATCGCTGCCGCCGGAGGCGATGGCGCTCTCGCCCCAGGGGGAGCCATGATCCGAGCCGTCCTTTTCGACTTCAATGGAGTGATCGTCGACGACGAGCCGGTCCACCTCAAGCTCTTCCAGAAAG
Organism: bacterium; assembly: GCA_044869875.1. Classification (GTDB taxonomy): domain Bacteria; phylum UBA10199; class UBA10199; order DSSB01; family DSSB01; genus DATEDP01. The sequence goes on from JBIOXX010000329.1 coordinate 19,669, forward strand.
TCCTGGCCGAGTCGGGAATCAAGCTGAGCAAGAAGGATTATTACTCGAAGTATTTGGGGATGGACGACTACGATTGCTTCGGTAACGCTGCCCGCGATGCCGGCAAGCCGGCCGACCAAGCCCAGGTTCAAGAGTGGATCGAGAAGAAGTCGAAGTATTACGACGAAGAGATGGAAGCCAATACGCCCTTCGTGCCCGGGGTCCTCGATTTCATCAAGAGTTTGACGGCAAAGCATTATCTGGGAATCGTCTCCGGAGCTCTCCGCCGCGAGATCGAGATGATGCTGGTGCGCGGCGGGATCCGCGAGGCCTTCAGCGCCATCGTCGCCGCCGAGGATATCGAGAATGGCAAGCCCGATCCCGAGGGCTACGACAAGGGCATGCGGTTGCTCAACCGCGACTGTGTCGCCAGCGCCGACCTCCTGCTGCCGGCCGAATGCCTGGTTTTCGAAGATTCGATTTGGGGCATCCAATCGGCGGCGGCGGCGGGTATGCCGGCGGTGGCTTTGACCACCTCCTTCGCTCCCTCGGCGCTGCCCGGAGCCAAACTTTATCTGAAAGACTTCAAAGGCCTCGATGCCGAAGAGTTGCTCAAGAAAGTGGGGTAGGAATGACGCGCGGAAGCAAGATCGTCTTCGACTTGGAAACTCAAAAAACCTTCGACGAAGTCGGCGGGCGAAACTACGAGGACCTGATGATCAGCGTTCTCGGCGCCTACCGTTACGACAACGAGTCCTACGAATGCTTCCTCGAAGCCGACCTCCATCGTTTCGAAAATCTGATGATCGATTCTCCCTTGCTGATCGGCTTCAACATCCGCAAGTTCGACTTTCCGGTGCTTCAGCGCTACTGTCAAATCGACTGTTCGAAGCTGCCGATGCTCGATTTGATGGAAGACATCGCCAACAAGATCGGCCACCGGGTCGGCTTGGACAGCGTCGCCCAGGCCACCCTCAGCGTCGGCAAAACCGGCCATGGCCTTGACGCCATCGACTTTTTCCGCGAAGGCAAGTGGGAAGAGCTGAAAAGTTATTGTTTGAACGACGTGAAGATCACCCGCGAGGTCTACGAATACGGCGTCCAAAACGGCCACGTCTATTACCTGACCCGCGACGGCAACGACCGGAAGAGCGTGAAGGTCGAATGGGCTCAATTTCCCGCGACCACTGAAGCCGTCCCCGGACCGGCGGCTCAGCAGTACAACCTCATCTTTTAAGGATCGCTATGCGAGCACCTGTTCCCACGACCCCCGGGGGTTTGGCAAAATTGAAAGAAGAGCTGAAGCGGCTCAAGACTGTCGACAAGTTTGAGAACATCCGCGACATCGAGACCGCCCGAGCCCACGGCGACCTTTCGGAAAACGCCGAATACGCCGCGGCCAAGGAGCGGCAGTCGCACATCGCCGGCCGGATCTCCGAGCTCGAGGCCCTGGTCGCCAATGCCCAGGTCATCGATCCCGCCAGCCTCGACCATGACAAGGTGGTTTTTGGCGCGACCGTTCGCTTGAACGACACCGACAGCGGCGAGGAGCTGACCTATCAGATCGTCGGCGTCCACGAGTCCGACGTCAAGGCTGGCCGGATCTCGGTCGAATCGCCGTTGGCCAAGTCGCTGATCGGCAAGTCGGTCGACGATTTGGTGAAGCTGACGACCGCGCGGGGCGTGCGCGAGTTCGAGGTTTTGGAGATCAGTTACAAATAAGCTATTTCGGGAAGGCCCGGCCTTCGACCTCTTCAAAGCGCTTGCGCAGCGGGTCCGGAATCTCGCAGCTCTTCTGGGTCTTGTAGTCGAAGTAAACCATCACCGTGCAGGCGGTCGCGATCAGCCGCCGCGTTTTTTCTTCCTCCACCGTATATTCCAAGCTGAAGCTGGAGCGCCGCAGCTCGGTAGCGCCCAATCCGATGACCAGCGTCTCGTTGAGATAAGCCGGTGACCGGTAGTCGAGCTTGAGCGAGGCCACGATCACGCTGTTGCCGGGGATATA